>CAJJCC010000022.1 GCA_905182585.1 uncultured Flavobacteriales bacterium | reverse complement strand
AATTTTAGTTTTATTAAAGTAATCGTTACTCCAGAAGCTTATGTTGTAGTTAGTCCTGAGCCTAAACCGGATGGAAACACAACGCAGGAAGAAGCTCAATATATGTATGATATTTTAAATAAAAATTGATTGGTTTAATTTTTGACAAAGGGTTGACATGAGAAATTTAATTGCGGTATTATTAATAGCTTTCTTTTCTATCTCATTTATTGGTGATGGAAATATTGGGAAAGTATTTCCTAGTGTTGAAATAAAAACGTTGGAAGGAGAAGTAATTGAGTCAAGTTCTTTTGTTAATATTGGTAAGCCTACGATTGTTTCATTTTGGAGCACTACTTGTGTGCCTTGTATCAAGGAGTTAAATGCAATTAATTCCAAATACGCAGAATGGAAAAAAGAAACTGGATTAGAAGTTTACGCGATCAGTACAGATGATGCTCGATTTCAAGCTCGAGTTCCGTTGATTGTATCTAAGAAAAAATGGCAATTTCCAGTATTGTTAGATGGGTTTAAAAAGTTATTTATGGTACTTGGAATTTCAACTAACCCATATACGGTTGTTTTGGATAAAGCAGGTAAGATTGTTTACGAACATAATTCATATATTAATGGTGAGGAAGAAGAATTAATAAAAATAATTAGAGGACTTTAGAAATGAGATTTTTAACAATTATTTTTTGCATTTTTTGTTCTGTTTCATTCGCTCAAAATAGGTTTGTTAACAGTGTTCATATAGATTTTTATGGGAATCAAGTGGACGGTGACGGTTATTCTGGATATAGTCATATTGGACTTCAAACTGGATTAGGCTCGTTGTATTTGTTAGGTAATCTTAATAGAGGAATCGGTTTTGAAATAAATTATGTTACAAAAGGTGCTCGTGTTTGGCCTCAACCTAAAAACGGACTTAATAATGACTTTAGATTTAATTTATCTTATTTTGAAGTTCCAATATTTTATGTGTTTAATAAATGGGGCGTTCCGTTTGAAATCGGACCAACAATTTCTTACTTAATGGCGGCGAAAAGAGAGTTTAATGGAATTACAAGTCCTACTTCTTTTCCTTATCGAGAAATAGAGTTAGGAGGAATGATTGGGTTTAATTATAAAATGACAGACAAGTTATATTTTAAGTTTCGTATAACAAACTCGATAAGTCCAATTTTTAAAGTGGATGCTGGCCCTTTTTGGGATTTGTCAGCAGGTAATTTTCACAGGGGAGCGGGTTTAAATTTGACGTATTATTTCTCAAAGCCTAATTTTAAACAACCGAAAGATCAACCTCTTGTGAATTAGCCAGATAGTTGCGTAACTTGATTAACTAAACCTTCCAATATTTCAAAAGCCATTTCACCCATTTTATTCCCCTTGTCGTCAAGACTAGGGTTGATTTCTACCATTTCAAAACAACAAACTTTTTCGTGTTTTATTAAAGTATTAAGCAAGTTTTTAACCTCTTTTAAAAACAAGCCTTTTTCCACTGGAGTGCCTGTTCCTTTACTCAGTGAATCATCTAGCACGTCCACATCAAATGAAATATAAATGAGGTCAGCATCAATTAGTCGCTGTATTACAGACTTAGCGGTTTCTTCCCCTCCATGCTCCCGCACAAAATCAACCGTATATTCTTGAATATTTAATTCTTTAATTACCTTTTCCTCTTGCCATTCCTTATCCCTAACACCAACATATACTAAGTGCTCCGGTTTTAATTTTGGAAAGATACCTTCCAGGTTTTTTAAACTATTCCAAAGTTTTATTACTTCTTGATGTGGTTGATTTCCATTTAGTAAAATATGATTTAAGCCAAGTGATGCAGCTAAAGGCATTCCATGCATATTCCCCGAAGGCGAGGTATATGGTGTATGTACATCAGCATGGGCGTCAATCCAAATTACGCCAACGTTTTTGTTGGGGTAAGTAGCTTTAATTCCTGCAATAGTTCCAAGTGCAGATGAATGATCACCCGATATTAAAATTGGGAATATATCATTATTGAGTTGTTGTTTTACGGTTGAAGAAAGATCCGAAAATACATGAGATAATTCTTTGATTCGTTTTGCGAATTCAAATTTTGGTTCATGAATTAAGACATTATTTTTATTTATTATTTCAATAGTGGGAAACTTTGATAACAGTTTGCTTTTTTTAGATTTTGCAGCGTTTTCTAACGCTAAATAACCCTTTGATGCTCCACGAGTTCCTGCACCCAGTTCAGATATTGTTTTAATGAATTTAATGTTCTTTTGAGATGCAGCCATATGTTCTTTAACGAAGTAATAATAGAATCGTTGTTGAAATTAAACTTTCAAAAGTTATTGAAAGTTTAGAAATATTTATTTAAGTTTGTATTATGGAGTTAAAACAAGCACAGGAAAAGTTTATTTCAACATGGGGAGCGTTTGGAACTCAATGGGGAATTAATCGGACGATGGCACAAATTCATGCACTTCTTTTAATTAGTGAAGAGGCACTTTCTGCAGAGGATATCATGAAGAAATTAAATGTGTCTCGGGGAAATGTTAACATGAATGTTCGTGATTTGCTGTCTTGGGGAATTGTTCACAAAGTACTTAAGTTTGGTGAACGTAAAGAATTTTTCGCAGCCGAAAAAGACATTTATAAAACAGCAATTCAAATAATGAAAGAACGCCGAAAACGTGAATTGGGACCTGTTTTGGAACTCTTAGAAGGTTTGAAATTAGCGGAGATAAATGAACAAGGTGGTGATCATTTTAATAAAGTTGTAGGTGAAATTCACACATTTGGAGAAAGTACAAACAAGATGCTGGATAAAATGATTAAAGCGGATGAGCATTGGTTTACAGGTTCATTGATGAAGTTTTTTGTTAAAAAATAAAAATTTGCCATTCACATTTCAATAATAATTGAAACTTTTGAACGATATGGAAACGATAGCAAAAGAAAGATATAAAACGATAACGAGTGACTTTAGTTCTGAAACAGGAGATTCCATCATTGATTACTACACCGAAGCTGGTCCTGACTATGAGTATTGGAGCAAAAATTTCAATATGCATTTTGGATTTGCTGATCAAACTTGGGATTGCCTTAGCAGAGAGAAAATGTTGCAACGAATGAATGAGCGTATTTTGGGTACGTTAGCACTTAAAAAAGGGAATAAGGTGCTTGATATGGGTTGTGGAATAGGGGCGACTGTTCGTTTTGGGTCAAAACACTATCCTAGCGTAAAATTTATTGGATTTACAATTACGCCATGGCAGATTAAAAAAGCTGACGCGATCATCAAAGCGGCAAAACTTACCGATGTTGAAGTAAAATATGGAGACTACAATAAGTTACCAATAAAGTCAGGTTCCATAGATGCCGTTTATGGGCTGGAAAGTATCTGTCATGCTGAAGAGACGAGTAAGAAAGGACCGTTAAAGGAAGCCTATAGGATTTTGAAAAAAGGTGGGCGATTTACAATGATTGATGGATTTATAAAAAAACCAGAAAAAGAATTGTCAACCTTGACATACAAAATGTATCGAACGGTTTGCGAAAACTGGGCACTTCCTTCATTTCCAAATATTAATGATGTTTCCTCTGAGTTAAAAGAGCTTGGCTTTAAAGCTGTTTCAATAAGAGAAATTAGTTGGAAAATAGCCCCCTCGGCAGTTCATGCCCCATTTGTAAGTCTATTTTTTTTAGTGAAGAAACTCATAAAGGGCGAAAAGTTAAAAAGACAAAATTGGAATAATTTGAAAGCATGTTTTACGATTTTCTTTTTAGGATTGTGCCGAAAATCAATTGGCTATTATGAAATAACAGCAAAAAAAGATTGAAATGAAAAATTATACAATAGTTTTTGATAACCAATGTGCGGTTTGTAGCATAGGCGTAAAAACGCTCAAAAAAATAGGTGTTATGGGCGATAACAATACACTGGAGTTAAATGCTTTTGAGCAAAATAAAATAGCGTGTAATGTAGACCCTCAAAAAGCTTGTAATGAGATGGCAGTTATCGATCAGGAAACATTAGAAGTGCGTTATGGATATGATGGTTATGTGAACTTAGTGAGTTTAAGATCAGAACGACTTGGACGAGTAATGGCGAAAAAATGGGTGAAGAACTTATTCAACCCTTTTTATGTTTTTTTAGCAAGTAATCGAAGAGTTATTGCCCCATTACAGGAATCAGGAACAGTTTGTCGGCCCGAATTAAAAAAGGACTACCGTCTCTTTTTAATTGCCTTTATGGCCTTATTCGCAGGTACAGTAACTTATTTCAAAGGAGAGATTCTAAACGGTACCAATGGATTTGAATTTTTGAATGGCTGGAAGTTAATTACAATAACGGGATTGGGTTGGTTGTTAACGGGAATATTTTATAAAGAAGAAAACAAGTGGGATTATTGGGGAAACCTATCTGTAATAGCTGGAACAGCGATTTTTCTACAGTTTTTAGGATTAATTGGCTACTATTTTATCCCTGATTTTTATTGGGTTGTTGGAACAATGTTGGCAAGTGATTTTATCATGCTTTGGATGCATTACCGTAGAGTAAAACTGTTAGGCGTGAGTCAGAAATACACCTTCAGATGGTGGTTGATTTTACACTCAAGTGCAACAGGCTTAATGGCTTTATATTACTTCAATTAGTATAAATTTAAAACGAACGAGTTATGAAATTTACAGGAGAATTACACAACGTTAAATTGATCAATTTTTCAGTGAATTTGGAAGAGGTTTTACCATTTGTCCCAAAGCAATTAAAGATTTTACAGGAGAATGGAAAAGCTATTATTTCTATGGTTGATGTTCAGTTAAAAAATATGAGTCCTAAAGTATTACCATTTATAAAATTTGGTTATCGTCATATGGCTTTTAGGTTGTTAATTGATGATTCAGGAATGAATTCTGAGCACGAGCCCAAAGGGGTTTTCTTTTTGAAAAGCTTCTCTGAAAATTCGATTTTAAACAAGCTTGGAAATTTAATGGCTGATTACCAATTATCTAAGGTAAAAGTGGAGGAGTATTTTGATGCTTTTAGCTTAAAACAAGAAGGGAATTACGTTGATTACGCCCTAGATCCATACACTACTTTAGAAGAAAGTGAGGAGCTTTATAAAAAAATACATCGTATTGATAGAGCCTATGCAACAAAGGATGAAGATGTTTTCGTGACAGAGATAGCCCGGAAAAACTGGCCAATAACACCCATTAAATGTTATCATTTTGCAACCAATTTTTTTAAAAGTGCAAAACTCTTAGGAGCCTTTAAAGTTGACGGAGTGATTGATTATACTTGGCAGGATGCAAAACGAATTGTTTAGTTATGATTCTAAAATTAGAAACCATTATAAATGCACCAATAGACGTTGTATTTGATGCTGCTCGGAACTTAGACCTTCATCAAAAGGCGAATAAAAAATCGAGTGAACGGATAATCGATGGGAGAAAGCACGGATTGATTGAGTTGGGTGATATTATTACCTGGGAAGCGAGGCATTTTGGAGTTAAGCAAAAGCTAAAGGTTGAGGTGGTAAAATTAGAAGCTCCATATTTGTTTGAGGATAAAATGTTGAAAGGAGCTTTTAAGTATCTGTTTCATTCACACCAATTTGAAGCGCTTAATTTTGGCACAAAGATGATTGATGTATTTGAATTTAAGTCGCCATTTGGATTGTTAGGAAGTCTTATTGACTACCTAATTTTAGGGAAATATATGGCCCGATTTTTAAGCGCTAAAAACCAATTTTTGAAGCACCAAATTGAAAATTAGATGTTATGAGGATAGCTATTTTAGGAGGTACAGGACAAATTGGAGTGGTAATTAGTAGAGAAATGCAATTGAAGTTTCCAGAAGCTGAAATTCTTGCTTGCTCTCGAAGTGGAAAAGGGGTGAACGGTTTTCAATTTAATGTTTATCAAAAAGACTGGACTGTTCTTGGTAAGTTAGATGTGCTTGTTAACGCTGTTGGAATTATTGAAGAAACAAGGGAGAATACGTTTCAAAAAATTCATGTTGGAATCGTAAATAAAATGGTTGACGAACGAGAGAGCTTAGGGAATCCTAAGATTATTCACGTATCTGTTTTGGGCTCTAATAAGGATTCACCTTCTAAGTATGCTGCTACTAAAGGAATAGCAGATAATATTTTAAAAACCCAAGAAAATTGGGTGATTATTCGGCCTAGTTTTGTTTGTACGCCAGGAACTACAATTGTCCAAAAAGTTAAAATGCTTCACAAAATAAGTAAAATAAGCTTCGGGTTACTTCCAATTCCTACACATTTTTTAACCGCTAAATTCCAACCCGTAATGGGTGAAGATGTAGCGCATATATGTATTGAAAGTATACGGCAGAATTTAGCTAAAAAAGTGATTTATGCTACTGGTCCAGAATTGTATACTTTGGAAGATTGGCTTAGAACTATTGGAAATGGGAAAATTAGATTGGTTAAGATTCCGAAATGGCTAATCGATCGTCCGCTTAGATTGTTAATTAAAGCAATTCCTCAAATTATGAATACTGATCAGTACTTATTATTAGGGGAGGACAATACGCATGATAATGTTGAAATGATTAATGTTTTAGGCAGACTGCCTTTGGATACAAAACAGTTTTGGGAGGATGAATTAGTATAGTTTAAGTATTTTAAATACCTTCTTCGGCGCTCTTTAGGGTTAAGCAAATAGCCTCTAATTCCTTAATAAAACGACGTTTGTTAAAATTAGGTCCAAATACAAAAGCATCAACAACTAATACCCTTCCACGAATTTCATCAACATAAGCAGTACTTACAAAAGGCCCGCCCATTGTACCGTTCTTCATATCCCACCAACCTTTTACCTCGTATCCAAATTTGTTGTTTAAAGTGATGTTTTGAGTAGCTAGTGGTAATCCATCATAAACCTGCATATAAGATCTTAAATTATTGCTAGGCTTAGGCCCTTCAATGTAAAGCTGCGTAATTGAATCGCGCATTTGATGGAAATACTCTGGAGTAAATATTTTTTCGGTTGTGTAGGGAAGATAGTATGCGAATATCCCAGTTTGATAATAGCATTTGTTGTGACTAAACTTTTCACACTTCATTGAACCTTTTTTGAAAAAGTATATAAAGTTCGTTGTATCTACTCCAAGTTTATAGCTTTTGGGAATAGTTAAACTTATTCCATGGCTATTTTGAATTAGGCTTTCCAGTTTTGGATTGTTTTCTTTGCATGCTAATTTTTGGATAGCTGCTGTTCTTTGCGCGCTTAATGCTGCTAATATTTCTTCTTTTTTTTGTTTGAATAAAGTTTTTACTGCTGATTTGGACCTTGCGGCAACCTGAATGATGACTTGTCCGTTAGCGTAAACATCTTTTTTAATGCTTACACCTGGTCTTCCAACCTTTTTAGAGATGACAAAAAGTAAAATTAAGCGTTGCCTCTGAAATAAACGATTGAATGCTTTAGAACGGATATTTTTTATGTCAAACTCCCTTTCTAAGCTAATTAGTCCATCAATTTCTTTTGTGAGTACAGGTTTTATTAAGTCTTTTAATCCTTCGTTCCATAAAGCTTCATCTGCAATAACATTAACGGTGCTATATCCGCCTGATGCATCTGGTAAGTAAGAAAAGTCTTTTTGAGTGTTTTCATCACCGCATGCGTAAAGCGTGGTAATTAATATGAAGGCGAAAATAAACCGCATTTTAGTTGAATAATCTTAAGTGGATTTGATTTTTATTTTCATCCCAGGTTTTAAAATTTTCTGAGCAGTTACAGGGTTCAACTTTATAATATCGTTGGCCGAAACTCCTTGGTATTTCTTAGCAATGTCCCATAACGTATCTCCGCTTCGAATAGTATAATACAAATAACCATTATAAGTGACTTCCGATTTAATTGAGTACCCCCTACTTCCGGAGGATGTATTTTTGGCAAAAATTAATAATTTCTGACCCGGATAAATGTAGTTTTTACTTGAAAGCTTATTCCATTCCCTAACGTCACTAATTCTAACATTATAACGTTGAGCGATTAAGCCAACGCTTTCTCCTTTTCTAACACGGTGAACTAATTCACTTCTACTTGCATAAGCATCAATAGGTGTTGTTTCAACATCATTTGCTTTATAGTTGTAGATGATTTCTTCGTTTGTAATAAAGTCGCCAATTAATGAAATTGGTAAAGTGATCGTATAGTTAATCGTATCAGTCGATTTTATAGGAATATAGGCACGTTTGTATTGAGGATTTAAAAAGATTAAATCACTTTGAGACATACAAAGGACTTCCGATATTTGATTAAAATGGACGGCTTGCCTAACTGTAACAGTATCCACGTTACGTAAATTAAACTTAGGTTCAGCAGGGTACAAATTGTGATCTGCAGAGTGGCTCATTAAATAAACTACCGCCATAAATGATGGAACGTAATTTCGAGTCTCTTTTGGCAACCCGTATTGAATTGCCCAAAAATTCTTTTTCCCTCCAGCTCTACGAATAGCTTTGTTTACATTCCCTGGTCCAGCATTATATGCAGCTAAAGCTAATAACCAATCATCGTATAAACCATGTAAATAGGAAAGGTATTTAATTGCAGTTTGCGTGGATTTGATTGGATCACGGCGTTCATCAACATAGGAGTTGATTTCTAAACCTAGATATTTTCCTGTTCGGTACATAAACTGCCACATTCCAACAGCTCCAGCTCTTGACCGTGCAGTGTTGTTTAAAGCAGATTCAACAACTGGTAAATATTTCAACTCCATTGGAAGGTCTTTCCTTGACAGCTCTTCTTCGAAAAGAGGAAAGTACAATTGAGACATTCCCATTACTCTCGAAAGCATTAATCTACGGTGTGTTCCATAAACCGATATTAACCTCTTTACCTTATCGTTGTAAGTGAATTCAATAGGAGAAATTATATTTAAATCATGCATTCTTAAGTGCATAATGGAATCGTTGTAAACAGGAATGGAATCTAAAGGAAATTTGTGAATGTTTAACACCGATAAATCGTAACTAATGGCTGAGTTGTTAAACGCATCAGCTTCGTAAAGACTATCGAGCATTGCCATAAACGGGTCGTCTGGTAAAAAATGAGTTTCAATTAAGGAATCAATAGCGGACGAATCGATAGTGTTTACTGTATTGCTGGACTGGGCATTTACGCCCAAACCTATTGTAAACAGTAAAATAGCTACCCAATTCCTCATATATTTATCTTAAAATCAGCCACATTCAAAGTGGATGATTTAGCGCAAAGGTCTTCTTTATATGGCAGGGGTGCAAGTGTTTAAATGAAAACAATGGGATTTAACTTATTGAACTAAATCGATTTGTATTTAATAATAAGTTAAATTGGGGCTATTTATAAAATAACGTCCGTCATCCTTAGGTGTCACAAAAAAAAGGCTGCCCACTGGACAGCCTTTTATATTTTATAAGCTTAAGATTATTTTACAATAACTCTTGAAGTTGAAATCGTTCCGTTGGCAGTAGCTTGTACAAAGTAAACTCCAGCGTTTAAGCTAGATGCGTTCACGATTGTAGCGTTTGTTGAAACGTTTTCGTTTGAAACTAATGTTCCTAATGCATTGTAAACTTTTACGTTTTCTAAACCTTCAACTTTAACAGTAAAGTTATCCGTTGCAGGGTTAGGGAAAATGTTTGCTTGATTTGCAACAACTTCATTATTAGAAGTGATGATCGTATTAAAATTATTATTGTACATAACACTTAATTTACCCCCCATGATTGTTGCAATTCTACCGTATTCTTTAGTTTCCCAGTAGTAGAATGTTTGATCAGTTGCTCCATCTACAACAAATTGTTCTTTTATTAAATAGGCGTCAAAACTTCCGTAATATGTAACAATTGTTCCTTCTGCTAAAACAGATCCAGTTAATGATGTAGCTAAGTCAGGTAAAAAGGAATTAAAAGGGTTTGTTATTCCTGTAACTGGTGCCCAAGAGTCATTAGAAATGTGCGGAAATCCAGCCTCTAACTTACCATTGAAACCAACAGACCCTGATACTATAGGTTCAACATAAATAGAAGTCATTTCGAAGTTTGTACCTGTGGAAGTATAATCAGTTTGAGGAATCAGATCAGAGTTAACACTTAATGAAGCTCCTAAAGCAGCACCAATAGGGGTTGCAGCTCCAATTACAATTGTGTCTTCAGTTGAAGAAGCTTCGTAAGAAGTTAAATCCCAAGTGTTTCCTGAGCCTGTACTTGTGAAAGTACTAATAGTAATACCTGAAGTAACTTTCATATACCATTCGTTTCCTATTTCCCATTTTAAATCAGCAGAAGTTATTTCTAAACCTGGAGTTGCAAGTGTAGATAAGCTCGTTAAAGCCAAAACTGAGAGTAATAATTTTTTCATATGTTTTAAGTTTCAAATCCTAAAATAAGATTTAATCGCTATAAATCCAATTTTGATGCTCATTAAGCAAGGTTGTTGATTACTCTTTAAAACTTCCTGTGTAATGAATTAACCTTCTTGTTATTTTTGAAGGGTGTTAAAAACAGCTTTATATAAAGGTGCTAAAATCAATTACGAGCGAAAAGGAAACGCAAAGAGGACTGTTGTTTTATTACACGGTTTTTTGGAGAACCATAAAGTTTGGGATGATTACACCAAAGTGTTGGCGAAAACTAATACCGTTTATGCAATTGATTTACCTGGGCATGGCTCAAGTGAGTGTTTAGGCTATGTGCAATCTATGGAAGATATGGCTTGTTGTGTTAAGCAAGTATTAAACGATAATCAAAAACGTAAAGCAGTGGTAATTGGACACAGCTTAGGCGGTTATGTTGCTTTAGCATTTGGAGATTTATATCCAGATTCGTTAAATGGCTTGTGTTTATTTAATTCAACAGCGAAAGCAGACTCGATAGAAAAAGTGAAGTTTAGAAATCGAGCTATTGAAGTGGTGAAAGAGAATCATGAGTTGTTTATTAAAAGTGCAATCCCCAATTTATTTGTTGGGCCTAAAACCAACGCGATTCGGGGAGCTATTCGCAGAGTTTTAAATATGGCTTTAACCACTCCGAAGCAGGGGATATTAGCGACGTTGGAAGGTATGAAAAGAAGATCGGATCGTGAAATAATTCTTCGATTTGCACCTTATCCAGTATTGTGTGTTGCTGGAAAACAGGATTTAGTTGTGCCTTGGCGTGTTTTGAAAAAGCAGAGTGAGTTATGTGAAAATGGAAGTTTTCATCTTTCGGAAAAAGGGGGGCATATGTGTTTTTTTGAAGACAAATATCCTTGCCTTAAAGTATTAGAAAAGTTTGTGATTAAGTGTTATTCGAGTAAGAAACTACCTGTTTATTAAATTAGCAGCATAAATCCCCGAATCAAGCGCTTCGAACATTAAGGGCAATCGCCCATTATCAACTCCTGAAAAATAGAAATTGTCTTTTTTAGTTTGATCATTTCGGTCATTAAACAAGTATCCTTTTTCAGGAATAGGCATTGCATGTCCCATTACTTTAACATGGGCTGACTTGATGTTTTGCTCACAACTTGTATTGAAATACTCATTTAAAAAGGAAACTCCTTCTTGTACAATTAAGGATGGGTTAGCCATTATTTCGGGCATTTTAATGCGCTCTTTAGGGTTGAAACAAAGGTACATTGTTAGCACTTTATCTTTTGATTTTTGAGTTCCAGAATTCACAAACCCCATTAGATTTTTATTTACTCCTAACATATCATTTTGCCATTTTAAAGGTCCTTTAATTTCATTTTCTAACTCGAAATTAATTGCAACCCAAGCTGAATAATTGGTGGCTTTAAACAATTGATGGTATTGAGGGTATATAAATCGTAATGCATTCTTCTGTCCAGCGTATATGATATTTTTACTTACAACGGTTTGAACAATATTTGTTTGTGTGTTGAGGTATTTTGAATAATACAAATTATTTTTTCGTTCAATATGAAAAATGATAGAAGAAGATTTAACCTGTTCAGGCTTTAATTGGTCGTATAGTTTTTTAACGAAGTAATAATTTCCCTCAGGTGGTGAGAATAATTCTGGTTTATTCCCTCCGTAATAATCTCTACACGCATAATAATGTATTCCTGCTAATGCTGAAATTCTTGAACAATTAGCACCGTAATCATCAATCATTTGATAATCGATACCGCTAATTAATTGTGGATCGTGAATAAGGTATTTATCAAGAAAATCGAAAAACGTAATATTATTTAAACCCTTAAATTTATCGTCAATTAATCGAGTGGGCATTTTCATTTCACCAACATAAGGCGAAATCAAAGACAAGAAATCAGCTTTGTTTACACTCGATTTAATCGGACTGTTGTGAAAACCATCTCTAGTATAACAAGTTTCTTGATTTTCTTCGTTGATTAAAAATTGGGTGTCTTTAAATGTGAATTGACTTTTAATGCTATCGAAACCAATAACATTCATGTCTTCTAATAAACTCAAACCATCCTTTCCGTAATTGTCAGGATAAGATAAATCATAATGTGCACCCTGAGAGCATAAATTACCATTAATGGTTTTAGCCCCAGAGCTTCCTCCAAGTTCATCGTCCATTTCCATTAACAAAAAGTCATTACTATTAAGAGCGTTAGCTGCAGATAATCCTGCAATTCCTCCGCCAATAATTAAGGTTTCTGTTTGTAAAGTTTGTGTGGATGGAATAGAAACAGCCTTCATTATTTTGTGTCCTGTTTCCATATTGCTCGAAGCATGAATGGGAAAATCAAGTGCTGTTTTTTTGTTTTCGATATCCAAACAACCTGTTAAAGCAACACTTCCTAAAGCAGATAATTTTACAAAATGTCGCCTATCCATTTGCTATGATTTTTTTAAGATTAGGGTTTGTTTGATCAAACTTCCAAATAAAGCCATCAAGTACATAATGTGTTGCTTGAGGCAAGGTTAGAAGTGCTGTAAAAAGTGCAATTAAAAACGGTGAATTTTGAATATTCGCCCAGTAAGGTGAAAATGATTCGAAGAATTCCTGTTTTTCAAGGTTAATCAGCATATCCCATAAATATTCTTCTGAAAAAGCGAGCAATAGGATAACCGTTAAAATTGAAAATACGTGAAGAATCACTTCGGGTTTAGCGACCTTGTTGTTTGATAAAAGATGTTGTTCTTCAATTTTATATTTTAGGATCAAGACTAAATATGGAATTCCATGTGCAACTACATTTGTTACAGAAAAAACAAAATCTGAATTGAAGTACACAATTCCTAAAAACCAGTTAAAGTAGGTTGTAGTTACCCAAAAAATTTTCCCTAAAGCGAGGTCTTTTTTTCTGGAGACGTTTACTTCTTGTATGATCCAAACTAGTAATAAAGTGAAATAAGCAATGTTTAAATAGAAGAAGATATTGATGTTTTGTGCAACTTGGGGCATTGGTAGAAAGTCATCTTCAGCAAACCAGTTGAATACCCGAGATTCATCAAAATGCCAAAAAACAATTGGGTAAAGCATTCCTACATGGATGACGACTTTATCAAACAGTCTCTTTTTAGTACTATTCTGCTCTTTGTTTTTAAAGGAATACAAAGCCATAAATCCATACTGCTGTTTTATAAAATGGTATATGGCAACATAGGCTAGTATAGACCAATAAATTTTAATGTTGATGTATGAAAATGTGGTTAAAACAGGGAGGAGTAAACAAGGAATCCAGATTAGTTTAGCACGATGAATTGTGCGATCATTCTTGTTTAGGTAAGTTCTAAAAACCGTACTCCATACATGACTGACATCAATTCCGACTATGAAAATCACCCACGCCCACAATGGTAACGTTTGCTCTTGAATGTCACTAGTGAAAGCCCAAAGCCAAACCAACCAAATAGGTACGAAAAGAAAAAGCAAATCGGTTTTACGAGAAAATAGCCAGGACGATTTAGTCATAAAAACTTTGATTAAATGCAGTTCCTTTAATATAGTACTTAAATAAAACAGGATTGTGTATTGAGTTAACCTCAATTCCTGATGTATCGCCAACTGTCTTCCCGAACTTGCACATCATTTGGAGTGCATCTGTATTTAACCATTTGGTATTT
This sequence comes from uncultured Flavobacteriales bacterium, assembly GCA_905182585.1. Taxonomy (GTDB): domain Bacteria; phylum Bacteroidota; class Bacteroidia; order Flavobacteriales_C. The sequence goes on along the minus strand of CAJJCC010000022.1, from coordinate 8,214 downwards.
TTAATGGGTAACTCTTTAACGGATGATAATTTTTCAATCATTTGATTTTTGTCGTACAGTTGAGATCCAATAACCCATCCCCATTCACCAAAAGATTGGACATGATTATGAATTTGAAGCGTATTCAACCCAGCTGCTTCCATCGTTTTATTAATGCAGTAAAAGGATTTCGCTTGATAGTAAGGACTGGTTGCTTGGGTAATAACCACGCCATCTCGTTTTAGTCTTTTTTTACAGAATCGATACATCTCCTTAGTGTACAACCTTGATAGTTCGATTGATCTTGGGTCAGGAAAATCAATAATGATTAAATCATAATAGTTAGAGTCCTCTTCTAAAGCGATAAACGCATCCCCATTTTGAACGGTTACTTTACTGTTTTGATAAGCGCCACGGTTAAGCTCTTTAAAAATCGGATTTTGAGCCCCGAAATTAGTCATGCCTGGATCTAAATCGATGATCTTAATTGATTCAACTTCTTGGTACTTTAGCACTTCTCGAATTGCACAACCATCCCCTCCACCAAGGATTAAAATATTTTTTCTACCTGAATTTAATAGCATTGGCGCATGTACTAATGGTTCATGATAAAGCCATTCATCCATCGTATTTAGTTGCATGCTATTGTTGAGGTACAAAATGTAATTGTGTTTTGATTTTGTAAGTGTGATCTTTTGATATTTAGTTTGTTCCGAGAAAACAACTTTGTCGCTATATCGGCTTTGTTCTCCAAACATGATGATCGGTTTCGCAAAATAAACACCTAAGCCTATGGACAACGAAATAAAGACAATAGCTCCTAATAACCACTTTTTTAAGCGTCCATCTAATCGATCCGAAAAATTGAAAAACAGTAAAACGGCAACAATTAAATTAATGGTTCCTAATAAAAAAGGGGTGTAGGTTAATCCCAGATATGGTAAGCCTATAAAGGCAAAAAATAATCCTCCAAGTAAACTGCCATAGTAGTCTTTTTCCATTACGCTGGAAATGTTCGCCTTTAAATCGTGGTATCTTCCATTGATTCTGGTAACTAATGGGATTTCTAGGCCAATAAGTAATCCCACCAATATGGCTAACGAATAAATGAATATTTCAACATATTCGGTCGTACCCATAAGAGAATAAACCAATAGGGCACAGAGTGAAGTAAGGAAGGAAAGAAGTAATTCGGCGGCGATAAAAAATTCAATAATGTTCTTGTTTATTGATCTACTTATTCTACTTCCAAGCCCCATAGAAAAGAGCATGATCGATAAGATAATAGTCCATTGAAAAACGGAGTTGCCAAGGAAATAAGTAGCTAACGTAGCTAAAACATATTCCGAAACAATACCTGCTACACCAGTAGCAAATAAAGAACTCATCAATATTTTCGAATCTGATAATTTCATTTTCTATTTACCGAAGTAATGGGTATGATTATTATTGAAATAATTGGAGGGGCAGTGTTTGAAGTCTGCATATCCAACCTTAAAAAAGCTAATGATTACAAATAGGATTAAAAGAGGAACAAATACTAAACTTGCCTGTTTTATAAGTGTGATTGATTGTTTTGATTTTAAATTGGGAATGTAAGAAGACAATTCCCAATCAAAAAAGATGGTAGCGCAATATAATGCTCCAATCACTAAAATAATTATTCCGAATACAAAAAGTAGGTTATTTCCTACAAATTGATGGTTTAAGGAATATTGTATTTTTTTAAAATTAAAATGCCCTTTTTGATGTTGAGGTAAGAGTTGGTAATAGTAAGTCCCAGGCTCTTCAATAAAGACTTCATATTCCATTTGAGAATCTTCATTAGTTTCATAAAAGCCACTTTCATAATACAAGTCTTTATTCGAACCTGTAATTACGTTTTTATTTTCATCTAAAAGGAGTACGCTTAGTGAACACCAAAGCGACCCTGTGTTTTTTATACTATAATCGATTTTTAAATCATGAAGTTCAGAGGAGCTTACTTCAATAGGGCCAATGATGCCACCTTTATTAATTATATCGCCTTTTAAAATAGTAGTTGAAAACAACCCAAAAATGCCCCATAAAACCAGTAAAAATAAGCCGGTTGAAACAAAACTAATTGCAATGGGAAAACTATTATTTCTACTTTCGTTGGAAGACTTTTCGTGTTTTAATTTAGCTTGTTTTCTCTTCTTTGCTGCTAAAATTTGAAACTCTGTAAATTGATTAGAAGTCTTCATTTAAGAGGATGCCAGGGTTGTTTGGTTTTTAATAACATTTAAACCTCTTTTAATTACTTGATGCTTGAGGGCTTCACAACCAAATTTTTCTTTCAAGTATACCAAAGCTTTGTCGTAATCCATGTCTTCCGAACAAGTAAACATGTCTACAGCGGCGTAATTATGTTCAGGCCAAGTGTGAATAGCAAAGTGGCTTTCTTCAATAACCACAACGCCTGATATACCTTGTGGTGCAAATTTGTGGAACACTGATTTTACAATTGTAGCCCCAGCTATTTTCGCGGATTCATTCAGATGTTTTTCAACGTATTCAATATCGTCGATACTGCTTCTCGAACATTGTTCAAATTCAGCAATTATGTGCCAACCTAATGTCATTTAGAAACACCAAGTAATTAGTAAAGCAACAGATATGTATGCCATCGCTTCAATTAAACCGGCACCAATATTTGGTTTTACTTGTCCAACCAATTCATCCTTTAAACTGTATCCAGCAAGTATGAATTTACCAGTGATTAATCGTGCAATTGGAATAAGAATAAACCCAATAACGATAAGCGATATAATAGAAGTTATGGCTTCAGAAAACAAGTCGAAATGTATAGAAACTGCGTTAGAAACTATAATTGAAATAGCGATAATAGATCCAGAATAACCAACACCAACGGCAACATTATCCTTTTCAATTTCAGTATGAATATCGTATGGAGTAATAATATTATAAAGGATTGATGAAAGAATCAAAGCGACTTGAGCAATTCCCCAGTAAGCTAAAATCATTAAATTACTATCAGCACCTTTACTTGCACCCAAAATAATTAAACCTGTTGAAATATAGTTTGCCGCTTCAATAATACCTGTACCAGCATTTTGATCCTCTAAGATTTCTTTTTTGATTTTAAACTTATTAAAAATGATAAACTCATTAATAACAGTAGTGATGTTTAACAATAAAATTGCTCCTAAACCATAAACTGCAATTGCGATCAAATCGGCTTGTAGTGAAACATGTTCTCCTAAAAGAGCACTTCCAATTGCCATTACTAATCCAACAAAATACCCAACGTATGAAAAGGAAAAAGCCAAATTGTCTTTTTCTAGTAATTCATTAATTGTGTTCAGCTTTGGGTGAAATAATTTATAAATTAGTTTCCCTAGAAAAACCAATATTAAACTCGCCAGGAAATAAAGGCTTGAGTTTCCAATTTCTTCAAAATTAATATGCTCCATAATTATTTTCCGTATCCAAATCCACTACCTCTTCCACTTCTTCGGGACGAGCTAGATCTTCGGGATGAATTCCAATTTGTATTTCTTGCTTTTCGTTGGTAAAAATCTGGTCTGTTTTTTTGAGTGACTTTACTACTTGTTCCGTAGTAATTTCCACCTTGATAACCTGCGCCATAAAATGAACGACTAGTTCCGTAGTAACTACCATAGTAGCCGCGATGCATTCCATAATAAGCAGGGTGGTAACCTAAGCCAAAAACACTTCTTAAAAACATATAACGCCCGTAAAACACCCACATACTTTGGTCACCACTTCCTTGCCAGTGACCGTATCGTGAATTACCGATGTAGTTATCATAACCAGCAGGGATAGCAGCTTTAGTAACTTTTCCTGTACTGTCTTTTGATACAATTTGCATCCCAAGGTTATTTTCGTTTTTCTTAAAAAACTCGTAGCTAACAGGTAGGAATTTAGTTTTACTTGGTGTTATTTCATCAGATTTAGAAACCTTAACAACCGAATATTTATGATAATGACCATCGTCTTTAGCGTCCATGTCATCCAGAATGATCGTGTATGATTTCTCATTCTTCATGCTCTTAATCATAAGATTAACAGGGTTTTCCACGTAGTGGTCTTGCCCATTACATCCAACAAAAAGCAGCACAATTAAGGCAAAAAATATCTTTTTCATGAAATTATTTCTCTGGTGAAGATAGGAAATTTGAGAACTCAAATTCTTTCGCATATCTACCTTGTACTCCGTCTATCTCCGTTTCACTCCAACGGTTGAGAGATATGAACTCGGATTCATCGTCATTGTTGAATACCCAATTCACGAATTTAGACCAATCTTCGTCGTCGTCATTTACACTTTTACAGTGCCCTAAAAACTCATCGGATAAAAAATAGTCAGTGCCTTTGTACACTATTTTTTTAGGAGGAGAGTCTGTTTCTACAATGGTTTGTTTAACTTCTCTCCCCAAATCAAACATTTTAATTTCGGAGCTTACATCCAACTTTAAAGTTGGTGAAGTATTAACGTGTAAAAACGAAGAATCACTACCGTTCTCGATAGTGTATTCAAAGGAAAATTGATTATTTCCCCAATCGTATTCCGTTTTATCTTTAACAATCCAAGACTGAAGGTCGTATTCTAAAATACAACCTACACTCAAATTCTGAACAGTTAAATCAACTATTTCTTTTTCTTTTTTGAAAAAATCAAAGAGTCCCATATTTAAGATCGTTTACCAATGAAATATCCTATAACTAAACCAATTAGAAGAGCTCCAATTACGGCACCAATTATAAAAAAATAACGAAGAAAAAACAAGGCGAGAATAAACATTCCCGCCGCTGTAATTAATTTATGTGTTGTTTTCATGGGTAGATTAATTATCTAATCCCATTTTTTTCTTTAATTCATCTAAAGACGACGATGATGCTTCATCTGCTAAAACGTTATCAATTTCTTCATCGATTGATTTAGATTCATTTGCAATTTCACCGTAAGATTCAGCTAAAGCTTCTTCTTGTGCTACTTTTTCTTTCATTTTCTCTAACATAGAAACCGTTCCACTTGAGTCAATTTGAGAAAGTTGTTTGTTTAATTTAGCGGTTGCAGTACTCACTTTTACTCTCGCTTTTAACGTCTTTAATTCGTTTTCCCACTTGCTAACGGTAGATCTTAGTTTTTTAACATTTTGATCTAATTGAGAGGTTGAAGACTCGAATTTTTGAAGCTCACTTTTCACTCTTTCCAAAGCTTCAAGATTTTCATCTTTTCTTCTAAGTGCTTCACTTGCTAATCGATCAGCTTCTTCAGGAGTAATCGATCCTGATTGTGCTTTTTTAAGAATAAGCATTGCTTTTCCTTCATAATCTTTAGCAGCTTCTTGATGCTTTTTAATATCTCCACGAGATCTTATTTCCATTGCTTTAACTTCCGCTAAAGCTTGAAGGCTTTTATCAAGATCCTTCTTCATATCTCTAATTCCTTGTTCGGTTAATTTGATTGGGTCTTCTAATTTATCAATTACAGAATGTGCTTCTGCTTGACCCATTTTGAATAATCTTTTGAAAATGCTCATAATTGTATGGTTTTAGTTTTTTGAAAATTTGATTAATTCTTCTGAATACTCACTTAACAGTAAGCTAAGTGAGTTAATAGAGCCTTCTAGTTCGTTAAGGTCTAGGCTTTCTAACTGGAGTGTATCTCTAAAAATAACTTTGTCGCCTGTTTCATTTAAAACAAATGCCCCATGTACGATATCTCTGTTCTTTTTTAATAATTCCTTAAACATACTGCCCTTTCCTTTCGGAACATCAAACATGTTTTGCTCCATGATTAAAATTGGATCAGCACATCCAAACACTAAGTTAGAAATTCCAGCTCTTTCATCGTTAATAACAAGAAGTTGGTTTTCATCATCCTGAATGGAAATGTCGTGTCCTAATTCTACGAGGTATGATTTTACTTTTTCGAAATTGTTTTCCATTTGCTTTTAGTATTTAATTTCTCTTATAAATGTAACAAACTTTAAGACCAAAAATAAGCTTAATTTTTAGTGATTACTAATATTACTATGCAATAATAGCAACTAAACACCAGTATTGCAAATAATATTTGCAATACATTGTTTTTTAAGTAAATAATCCTAATTTTTTTTGATAAAAAGATAATGTTTGTTGAGTTAATGTTTTTTTGCTAAAAAAATTAGCCTAAAGTCTTTAGATTGATTTAAGTAAGCGGAAAAAGCGACATTTTGTGAAAATGGAGTCGTTTTTACAATAAAAATGGGTTTTAGGATTCGAATTCTAAATGGAATTAATTTCAAGAGAATGTTTTATTTTTAAATTAACTGTATTTTAGCCCTTAATTTATAGTTGTTTTTTTGTGAAAGGTATTATGTATGTCTAATATTGTAATACTTCCTGCTGGCTAGTAACTTTTTTTGATTACGATTGTTCTACATTAATGAACAACTAATTCGGTTTAGACCTTTTCAAGGTTATAAACTTGAATAAATAAGATTTAAATGAATAAAAATATAAATAGATTAACAATAAAAAAGGTTGTCCTTGGAATAGTCTTTTTATTGTCAATTGTTAGTTCTAATGTAGTTGCGCAAACGTGTGTAACTTCATCAAGAAATTCTTGGGAATGGCCTGGTCATAATAATTGGTTTTTGGCGACAGGTGGTACAGGTGGGATTAGTTACATGTTAGATCAAAAAAATCAATCTGTAACTTCTGTAATACAAACTGATCCATGTTATAATTGTGCATGGGATGCTGCTACAACTAAAATACGAGCTTATCAAGGTGTCGCTACTGCTAGTAATGATAAAGGGGAATTAGTTTTTTTCACCAATGGGCGAAAGGCTTGGGACGCTGCAGGGAAATTAATAACGGATAAGATTTTATCGGGAAATGAATGCGGAAGCACTGAGGATATGCAAAGTGCAGTTCATGGAGTTATGACTATGCGGCATCCTCTAACTCCTGATAAGTATTATATAATTTCTATTGATGATATTGTTAGTCAAGGATCACCCAATGTTAATAATCAGGAAGGAACATGTGGTAATGGAATTACTTTTGCTGTAATTGATTCAAGCGGGGGTCTTGGGCACGCTTCTATACCTATTGAGAATAATGTTTCATCAGGGAATCTTGGCGCATTTAGAACTACTGAAGATTTTGCTGCAACATTACACGCAAACGGGGTTGATATTTGGATTACTTTTCACCCTTTATGGCAAACACATGTGGTTTCTTATTTGTTAACATGTGATGGCTTTGTGACTCCGCCCGTTGTTTCCGGAAATGGAGATGTACCTTACGTTTCTATTTTTGAAGGTAATGGCGGATTGGACTTTAGTCCAGATGGAAGTAAACTCGCCTTAGGCGCAGAGATCAACTTATCTGGTTCAAATGTTGATTCAAAAGGAGGAACTGGCTCTGTTAATCTTTACGATTTTGATAACAAGACAGGTGAAATAACAAATAGAAAGGCCATTTATCATAAAAGCAATGGTACTCAAAACTTTTATAATTTATTCTTCTCGGCAAGCGGAAATGAACTTCATTATGGAGGAAGTGGAGGAGGAGGGAAATATGATGTAAGTAGTAATGATGAGGCAATGATATTAGCGGTAGGATCCCAAACTTCGAGTACTTTTAGTTCAGGAGATAAGTTTGCAGGTGGAGCTATGACTTATCAAGGAGTGCTTGAAACATCACATCAAACTTTCGCAAAATATTCAGAGACATCTAGTAATACAAGATGGTCTTCAAACAATATTTACATTCCGCCATTAGAAGAGCCGGATATACAAGAGGTAGGTCCATTTTGTGATACCGTTCAAATTGTTGATTTACATACTTATTGGTTATGTTCAGGTGTAAGTGCTGAAGATACTTTGTATCAACGACATTTATATAAAGGTGATGGAATTGTAGATGATAAACTAGGTCATTTTAATCCTGCAGTCGCAGGCCCAGGAACCCATGAGATTATATTTACATATTGTGGTGTTGATGATACAACTTATATTGAAGTAGTATTCTGTCCATCTTGTAAAATTGATGTTAAAGAAGAACATCCTATAATTTGTATAGGAGAAACCGTTCGTTTAGATACAATGATAAATATCGCAAATGGAGATCGATTTTGGACGATCGATTCATTTCCAACAACAGCTGCTCAAAAAGCTGAGATTACTTTTACTGGAGATACTGTTTTCGACGCTACAAATTTAGGTACTCATTATG
>CAJJCC010000021.1 GCA_905182585.1 uncultured Flavobacteriales bacterium | reverse complement strand
AATAATAATCGAAACGCAAAACCTTAGCCACTCCTAAAAAAGAAAAAATTAACCTGCGCTCGGAAACAATTTAAGCGATGGTTAAAGATTAAGTATATAGATTTAATGGGGTATTGGTAAACTCTGTTTTCCTTCAATAAACTTTTGAAGTTCATTTTTAGAATCATCAAAATCAAAGATTGAATTTATCGACTTGAAATTTTCGGGATCGGCTACTTTACTGTAAGCTTTTTTCGCTAAATCCAACTTGTCTACCTCAAAGCTTAATACTTTAAGTAATTTCGATATTTGATTGGTTGTGAGGCATTTTGAAGAGAATAGTTCTTCAATATCAGTTTTTTTAGCTTCGTCGAAATCGTGTGCTTTTATTTGATTATATGCTGTTGTAAAATCAGGCTCACTTAATGGATTGAGACATCCCGTTTGTGCAAATAATTGACAAGTAGAGACTATTAAGATTGTAAATAAAAACTTTTTCATTACTTCTTTTTTAAATATTAATCAATGTTTAAGCTAATCTATTTTTTAGGGAATTGTTTCTTAAAAACTAATGGTCCAGAATTCCCTGTATTGTCGCTATAAGTACCTCTTAACGTTTTTTTATCGTCAGACAATACTAGAATGTGCTTGCCAGCAGTTGTTTCCCAACCGGGAACGCTTGTTGTTACTTTTACACTGTATTGTAATTTATCTCCAATAACAATTCCTTCACCATGTTCAACAAATGGATTACCGTTAAATTCAGCATAATGCGTCATAAAAACAGAGTCGTTTTTAACAGAGAAAATAGCATAACAATTTCTAAATGAGGAGCTGCTTGAGTCAGCCCAAACACCGTTAAAATCTTGACTATAAGATAATGTCGTTAAGAACGTGAAAAATGAAGCAATTGTTAATTTCATATCTCTAAAATAATCAGATTAATTGATTGTCAATTAAATATTTAACTTTTAAAATTCCCATGACACTCATTGAGTCGGTGATTTCACCTTTTAAAACCATTTGAAAGACTTCTTCAAAAGGAAGTTTTTTTACAATTAACTCTTCTTCAGGATCAGGGTGGTTATCGAATTCTTTTAGTTCTTGGGCTAAAAATAATTCGCCATATTCATCGGAAACGGAGTTGGATAAGTGGAAGGTTTGAATCATTGTCCATTTGTTGGCTTTTAAGCCTACTTCTTCCGAAAGTTCTCGTTTAGCTGTATCGATTGTTTCTTCTCCAATTGGTCCTCCACCTTCAGGTATTTCCCAACTGTATGCATTTAAAGGAAGTCTGTATTGACCTACAATCCAGGTGTTTAAGTGTGTGTCAAGCGGGATTATTCCAATTGCGAGATTTTTGAATGCCACAGTACCGTAGATTCCCTCGTCCTTACTAGGAGTTAAAACAGTATGATGTTCTACTTTTATCCAGGGGTTTTCATAAACTTCTTTCGTGGAGATTTTTGTCCAAGGATTTTTATCAGGGTCATTCATACAAGATGTTTTTATTAACTTTAGTAAAGTTAAAATTATAATCGATGGAATTACAAATTGGGGATAGTGTGAGTTTTTTGAATGAAAAACTAGATGGATTAGTTTCAAAAGTAATCGATAACAAGTCAGTAGAGGTAACAACTACAGACGGGTTTTCAATTCCTGTATTAATTTATGAATTGGTGAAAACAGGTTCTGGAAAGAATAGTTCTTCAAAGTCTAATCAGGTAACAACTCGAACAATTGGTTCAAACGAGATTGTAACAGGATCAACGCATATTCCACAAAGAAGTTCGTTGGAGAAAAAAGAATATTTATGTTTTGCTAAAAATGATTCCAAATCAACGGATCTGTTTATATTAAACAACACTGGATATTCTCAGTTTTTTGGAATCCGAATTAATAAAGGCGGAGAATGGGTTTTAATTTACTCAGGAAAAGTGAATAAGCAGAGTTATGTTTTTGTGAGTTCATATAGCGACGGAGAACTCGATGGTTTTGGTAAGGTAAAAGTTGATACATTAAATATTGATTTTTCAGTAAAAGAACATCAGTTGCCAAAATCAGCAGAGATAAAAATAAAGCAAGTTAAATTTCACAAGGATTCGTCATATACAAGTGTTCCAATCATTGAGAAGAATGCTATGTTAATAGATGCTTCAGGTGAAAGTGTTGAAGCTTTAGGGAATAACGAAGAGTTATTAAAAGAAATTGAAAAAATCACACCAGAAGTAATCTCAAATCAACAAAAGCTAAAAGGATTAAAGATCTTAGGTAAAGTAGATTTGAACCAAGGAAAAAGAGAACGTAATAGAGATGAAATTGATTTACATATTGAAAAATTAAACCTCAATACAAAAGGTAAGTCTAACGGTGAAATTGTTCAAATTCAACTAAATGAAGCGAAGGATTTTTTAGATAAATCGATGTTAGCAGGTAAAAAGGAAATTGTATTGATTCATGGCGTTGGAAATGGGAGATTAAAAGCAGAAATCGTCAAAATGTTAGGTGGGTATTACGGGATTAAATCTGAAAAGGCTGATGCACGTAAATTTGGTGATGGCGCAACTTTAGTTCATTTAAAAGGATAAGATGAAAAAACTATTGAAGTTTTTAAGTGCTATTGGTTTAGTAGGCTTACTGGCCGTTGTTTATATTTATTTTGGTGTTTTCGAAAAACATATTGAAACTGGAGATAAACAATCTGTTTTGTTTTTTATTAAATCATCGGATGGTTTTGAAGATGTAGTTTCAAATTTAGACTCTTTGGGAATTGCATCTGAAAGTGAATTTGGATGGTTGGCCGAATTAAGACATTTATCAGGAAAGAATATATACCCAGGAAGATATACCTTGAAGTCAACGATGACTTACAGTGACTTGGTGATTTATTTACGATCAGGTCAAATAGACGAAATCACGATTACCTTTAATAACGTTAGAACTTTAGATCAGTTAGCGAAAAAAGTTTCAAGGCAAATAGAAGCTTCAGAAAATTCTATTCTCAACGAATTGCAAGAATCGGAAAAGTATGGCTATGATAAATCAACTTTTTTAGCGGTATTTATCCCTAATACTTACAAGATGTACTGGAATACTTCTGGAGAGCAATTTGTAAAAAGAATGGTAGCTGAACACAAACGTTTTTGGAATCAATCACGTTTAGCAAAGGCTAAGAAAATGAATTTAACGCCAGTAGAAGTAAGTACATTGGCTTCTATTGTTCAGAGTGAACAAAACCTCCATCAAGATGAGTGGCCGATTATTGCAGGTCTTTATTTTAATAGATTACAGAAAGGAATAAAACTACAGTCTGACCCTACAGTTGTTTACGCTTGGGGTGATTTCACATTAAAAAGAATTTATTACAAGCATCTGAAAATAGATTCAAAATACAATACTTATAAATATACTGGTTTACCTCCTGGACCTATTCGAGTTCCGGCAAGTGGAGTGTTAGATGCCGTTTTAGGGTATCAAAAGCACAAGTATATTTTTATGTGTGCCAACCCCGAATTCTCAGGTAAACATGCTTTTGCTGTAACAAATTCCGAGCATGAAAAAAATGCACGGAAATATCGAGCGTTCTTAAAGAAAAATAATATTCATTGACTAACAATTTATGGTCACTATTTAAGTTATTATTGAATAATTACTATCTTTCATTTTATGCGAATTCTAGCCGTATTATTAGGTTTAATGATCAGCATCTCAAGTTATGCTCAAATAGGAGGTAAGTCTACTTATCAGTTCCTAAATGTTATTTCGTCCGCTAAATTAGCTTCGATGGGAGGATACGCTATTGCTATTCCTGACGCAGATTTAGAAATGGCGTATTTTAATCCAGCATTAATAGATTCATCAATGCATCAAGAGTTGGGCTTAAATTATGTTAATTATTTCTCTGATATAAACTATGGATTTGCAGGTTTCGGACATACTCATAAGAAATATGGAACTTTCGTTGCTTCTGTTAAATACATACATTACGGTAATTTTATTTTAGCTGATGAAGCTAGTGTAATTAATGGTGAGTTCACGGTAAGTGAAACAGCATTAAATTTAGGTTGGGCTAATAAATTAAAGTACGGTTTAAAGTATGGAGTAAACGTCAAGTTAGTTTATTCTAGCTTTTACGATTATCAATCCTTTGGTGGGTTAATTGATTTTGGCGGCACATGGAGTAAACCAAAATCCGGATTATTGGCAGCTTTAGTTGTTAAAAATATTGGCAGCCAATTTACAACTTACACACCTGGTAATTTTGAACCAATGCCATTTGAAATTCAGTTTGGAGTTTCTAAGAAACTTAAACACGCACCTTTTCGATTTAGCGGAAACTTTCACAATTTAGAAGTTTTAGACTACTACTACGATAGTCCAAATGAATTAGAAACATCAAGTTTATTTGGAGCTGAAGTTCCTCAGGAGGAGGACTCACATTTAGCGGAAAGTATCTTTAGACACTTTTCAGCAGCTGCGGAATTGTTGTTAACCGAAAACCTTAATGTAATAATTGGGTATAATCATCAAAGACGAAGCGAAATGAAATTGCGAGAAGGTTCAAAATCAGGAGCGGTTGGTTTTAACTTTGGTATTGGAATTAAACTCAAAAAATATAATATAGATTATGGTAGAAGTGTTTATTCTTTAGCAGGAACGACTAACCATTTGTCTATTTCTACTAACTTTTCAGAGTTTGTTTCTAAAAAGGAAAAAGTGGAAGTACCAGAGCCATTTAAATAATGAAAAAAATTACAATTGCAATAGATGGATTCTCATCATGTGGGAAAAGTACTTTAGCTAAGCAATTAGCTAAACGTCTTTCTTATTCTTACGTCGATACGGGAGCTATGTTTAGAGCTGTTGCTTTGTATTGTTTACGCAATGGTTTAATTAAAGAAGACGGTACTAAGGTTTATAAAATTAAAGAGTTTTTAGATGAAATAACTATTGGTTTTGTTTTTAATCCTAAAGTAGGATATGCGGAGGTTACCTTAAATGGTGAAAACGTCGAATCTGAAATTAGAAACTTAACAATAAGTAAGATTGTCACAAAGATTTCGGGAATAAAAGAAGTAAGAGAAAAGTTATTAGTTTTACAGCAAGCCTTAGGGAAAGATAAAGCCGCTGTATTGGATGGTCGTGATATTGGAACAGTAGTGTTTCCTGATGCAGAATTGAAGATTTTCATGACTGCTGATACTATAATTAGAGCTGAAAGAAGATTGTCTGAATTGAAGAGTAAAGGACATAAGGTTACTTTAGAGGAAGTAGAAGAGAATTTAAAACTTCGTGATTATAGTGACACTACTCGGGAAGAAAGTCCTTTAATTCAAGCAAAAGATGCTGTTGTTATTGATAACTCAAATTTGTCTAGAGAGGATCAATTATTTATGATTGATGCATTAGTTCAGCAACGTATTTTAAAAGAAGATATTTAATATGAAGCATTTATTGAAATTAAGTTTGGCATTATTTATTGTCTTAATCACGGCTTGTACTAAAGATACGATTACAGAAGACACACCTGATGAAGAGTGCACAACAGCGTACACTTATGATGCAGACATTGCAACCATCATAAATAACAATTGTGTTTCTTGTCATTCTGGAACACAACCGCCGAGGTTAACTACTTATTCTGAGGTGTTTAACTCCATTGATCGAGTAAAGGCAAGAGCTATAATAGAAAAAACAATGCCTGTATCAGAACCATTAAGTGATTCAGATATTGAAAAGATAAATTGTTGGATTAATCAAAATACACCTGAAAATTAATTGATTTTTTACAGGGAACTTTTTAAGCAATCAAGCGTAGAATGGGGGCTAACATGCTAAATACGGCAATTTCAGTAGGCGTTAATATGATTAAACGTTTGATCGAAAAAATATTATTGTGTGTATTGTTTTTAACTGGGCATCTGTATGCTCAAACTTTACCCAATGAAATGCCTCCAGTTTCGAAGGAAGTGAAGCCTTCTATCGGTTTGGGCGTTGGTTTTTTGAATTATTATGGAGATGTTAATAGTATAGGTAACCACAACTCATTGATTAATCAATTTGGTTATGAGGTTCATGTCGCTCGGAAAATTAACGATTACTCTGATTTAGGATTTAGCTTTTTAACAGGTACGATTTTAGGAAATGAAAGGAGTGCTGATCGAAATTTAAATTTTAAAACTCAAATATATTCTGTAGGGTTGTATGCAACGTATAACTTAGACTACCTTCTTAATTTTTCAAAAGTATTAAACCCTTACGTTACTATTGGCTTTGAAAGCTTTGAGTATAATAATAAAGGAGATTTGGTAGATGCAAACGGAGCTCCCTATCATTATTGGGATGATGGTACCATTAGAAGTTTAGATCAAAGTTCACCTTTGGCTTATCAAGCGTCTTTAATGCAAAGAGATTACCAATATGAAACTGATTTACGATCAGAAAATTTAGATGATTTTGGTAAATACGCTCAGTTAGCAATCGGAATCCCAATTGGTTTAGGGTTTAACCTTAATGTCTCAGATCGTCTTTCCTTTAAGTTCAGTACGACATTTCATTATACTTTTACTGATTTAATTGATAACCTAAGTAAGAATGGTGAAGGAAATCGTAAAGGAAATGGGATGAATGATTATTTCACCTACAATTCGGTTTCGGTTCATTATGACTTACTTAGTTCTCCGCCAAATACAAACCCTGAAGCTTTTTATTTCCCAGATTACTTTATGTTAGATATGGCTGATCAAGACGGTGATGGTATTGTTGACGGATTAGATATTTGTCCTTTTACCCCAAAGGGGGTCAAGGTTGACGATGAAGGTTGTCCTCTTGATGATGATAATGATGGTGTCCCAAATTATTTAGATAGTGAATCAGCAACGTTAGATGCCTCATTCGTTAGTGCAAAAGGTAAAACATTAACAGATGCTGATTATTATAATCAATACCTGAGGTATATCGATTCTGCACCAATTCCATTAGATGTTTTATATAAAATTGCAGGAGAACCAGAGAAGTCGGCTCAGTACAGAATATTATTAGGAGAATTCTCGGGTAGATTACCAGAGGGTTTAGCAAGGAAGTTTTTAGACGAAGGAGATGTTATTGGCACTTTAAATATGGATAATAACACCGCTTATTTAACCCAAAAATATTTATCGATAGATGATGCAAAACGAAGAAGATTGGAATTGCTAGATAAAGGTTTCCCTCAAGCAACAATAGTTATATGGGAAAGTAGCGAGTATTTTACATTAAAAGAATGGGAAGAAAAGAGTGAAAAAGATCTTAAAGATCGATTTAAGGAGCACTATCAAAATAAAGAACAGTTGGAAGGATTATATGCTGTTAAATTAGGAGAGACTGAAGCTGATGCGCAAACTGTTGATAAAACGAAATTCTTTGAATATGAAGATGTAGTTGTTTTAGATGGAGATACTAGTAAAAAGGATTATGTTATAGGTCCATTTATTGATAAGGTAGGTGCTAAACAATTATTAGCTGATGTAGATCGTGAGAAATTCCCAAATGCTAAAATCGTTAAAGTTAGAAATGGAAAGACGATTGAAACAGGTATAGAGGTTTCTGATGTTGTACCTAATTTGGCACCCGAGGGAGCTAAAGCTTGGAATGAAGACCGAAAAAAATCAGAGCAAGAAAAAGAAAATATACTTGCAAAACTAAATGGGAGTTTAGTGATTGATTTTGGAAAAGCGAATGATCCAAAAACAAAGGCTGTGTTAAATAAAATAAAGTCAGAGAAAGATGTCGTAGAAGTTAAAGATGAAAATGGTGATGTTAGAATCATTACAAAAAATCCGCAATCGGAAAGTTTTATCCGAAAAGAAGTAGATCGGTTAAATACCCAAAATATTCCAGCAAAAGTAGTAAGAGTGGAGGATGGTGTTTTAGAACTTGTAAGTGTTGAGGAGTTAAAAGAGGCTGAGAGTAAAAATTTTGTATCGAACTCTTTAATGAAAGAGCAGCATGATAAAAAAGAAAACATTTTAAGTAAGCTAGAAGATGCTTTTGTAATTGATTTTGGAAAAGTGAGTGATCCAAAAACACAAGCTGTTAAGGAGAAGTTGAAAAGTGAACAAGATTTAGTAGAAGTCACAACTTCGAAAGGTGAAACCAAATTGATAACTAGGACGCCTTTAACCAAAACAGAGGCGGAAACCTTACTGAAAGAGATAAAGTCGGAAGGGATTAAAGGAAGCCCTGCTGTTGTAAAAGATGGAGATATTATTCCTGTTAAATTAGGGGATGCGCTAAAACAGCAAGAAAAAGAATTAAGAAAAATGGAGAACCAAGTCGCTATTGATTATGGTCAAATTGAATCAAAAGAAGAGAAGGAATCTTTTGATAAATTAAAAGCAACGGGAGACTTTAAAGAAGTAATTGACGAATATGGAAACAAGTCATTAGTATCAAAAAATGAAAATGCTGAACTGGAAGTCGCTAAAGAAGTTGAAAAGCTACAAGTTAATGCTGGAAATGTAATTCAAGCTAAGGTTGATGGAGGTAAAGTCGTTTCTGTTAAAAAGGAAAATTCGGAAAATAAAGCAGCTGGATTGTTATCAAAGCTAAACGGTAATTTAGTTATTGATTTTGGAAAGGCTAATGATCCCAAAACGTTAGCAATTAAAGAAAAGATAAAGGCAAAGCAAGAAGTTGTTGAGGTTACAACTGCTGACGGTAATACTAAATTAATCACCAAAAACCCTCAAAGTGAAATCCAGACTGAAAAAGCGTTAAAAGAATTAAAGTCTGATAATATCGAGGCTACTGCGGCAGTTGTAAAAGACGGTAATTTGATACCTGTTAAATTAGGAGAAGAATTAATACAACAAAAAAAGGCGCTTGTTAAATTAGAAAATAATGTAGCTGTTAATTATGACAAAATTGAAACTCAAGCAGAAAAAGAGTCGTTTGAAAATTTAACTTCGAGTAGTGATTTTATTGAAGTGATTGATGGTGAGGGAGATAGGTGGCTAGTAGCTAGGAATAATGACGGTAATAAGCAAGCTGTCACTGAAGTAAATGAATTAGCCAGTGAGAATGTTACTGTCGGTAAAGTTTCAAATGGCGAAGTAATACCAACGAAAAATCAACCGACTAAAAATAGTTTACCTGATGGAGTTTTATCAAAATTAGAGAATGCCTTTGTGATTGATTTTGGTAAAACAGATGATCCCAAAACTCAGGCAGCGAAAAAGAAAATCAAGTCTGTTCAGGATGTTGTTGAAGTGACAACTAAAACTGGTGAATCAAAGTTAATTTCAAAAAACCCTCAAAGTAAGGCTGAAGTTGAAAAAGTACTAAACGAATTAAAGACTGAAAATATAAAAGCGAAAGTGGTTCTAGTCAAAAACGGAGTGTTAATCCCTGTTAAGATTGGTAAAGAGCTTGCTCAACAAAAAGAAGAATTGAAACAGTTGGATAATAACGTTGCGATTGCTTACGGTAAATTAGAAACTAAAGAGGAAAGAGCTTCTTATGAAAAGTTAAAAGAATCAGGTTACTTTATGGAAGTTCTTGATAAATATGGGGATAAGTCGTTAGTTGCCAAAAATGAAAAAGGTAATGAGATTGCTTTGTCTGAAATTGAAAAACTCCAGGCTTTAAATTTAAGCGTAAAAGAAGCTAAGGTTCAAGAAGGTGATGTTTTACCAACAAAGGCAAGTAAGCCCATAAAAAACCCTGAAGAATTAATTACCAAGACTGATGGAGAAACAATAACAGTCCCTAACAATGTTCAAGAAGAAGTTCTTGCAAACCCTGCTTTAGAGAAACACGAAGATAAATTTCTTGTTAAGTTAGGGACGATTGATGAGAGTACTCCATTAATAGATGTTAATAAATTACTAAATGCGGCAAACACTTTTCAGGTTAAAAAAAGTGATGGGACAATCGATGTTTTATCCAATAATAGTAGCAAGTTAGAAGAACCTTCTCATAGTGATAAGGCTGCTTTTAAAAAGCAAGGGTTTGAAAATGCTAAAGTTGCATTTGTTCGTGAAGGTAAAGTTACTGTCTTGAAAAAGGAAAACTTAGATGGTAAGTTCTCTTTAAGTTTAGGTTCTTTTAAATCTGACGTTCCAAGTGAAGAAATAAATAAAATTGCCAGTATTCCTGATGTTGAGAGTATGGAGACTTTTAATCCAAACTTAACAACTTATGCTGTTGGTAATTTCAATTCGGCAAATGAAGCTCAGGAAAGAATGGAAGAGTTGATTGTAAAAGGATTTAAACCAGAGCTAATTAAATATGAAGATGGTAAAGTAAAAGTGATTGATATAGTTTCGGTTTTCGATAAATTAACGCTTCAACGCTTAAGCGTATTGAGTGATGAAACAAAACTAATCAAAACAGATGAGGTTGTTTTTAGGGTTCAATTAGGAGCGTATAGAGGTAAAATTAAAGAGAGTGTTTTTAAAGGTGTTCAAACACTTTCATTTCCAACTTCTGGTGGAATTACTAAGTATGTAACAGGATCATTTGGAACTTATCAGCAAGCGTACATTCATAAGCTTACAATGAAGAATATGGGGTTTGCTGGAGCATTTGTCGTTGCCTATAAAGATGGTAAAAGAATAAAAGTAACTGATTTGGTTAACCAAGAGAAATTCGAACAAGTTAAAAAAGTAGCTTCTCCAATAGAACAGGAATATAGAAAAGTAGAAGAAGAAATAGTTCAGCCTAAAGCAAATCTAAATTCCGAAACAACAATACCAAAGGTAAGTTACAGAGTTCAAGTTGGTGCTTATAAAGATGGAGAAGAACCAAGTGAATTATCTCAATTACCCAATATTGAAATGGAAATTTATGGACAATACAAAAGATATTTGTCTGGTGATTTCCTTACATATTCGCAAGCGAATGATCATAAGTCAGAAGTGAAAGGGAAGGGGTTTGATGGTGCTTTTGTAGTAGCTTACAGTAACGGACAGAGAGTTTCGGCAGCTGGAGAAAATCCGAATGTGATTTCTCAAAATGATTTAAGTTCTGCTGCTTCATCTGCAACAACTCCTGCTAAATATCAAAAAAGCAAGTTGTTGATTATGGTGCAGATTGGTTTATATAGAGGAGATCTTCCTGAAGACTTAAAAGGTAAATTCCAAAGCTTAGCAAACTTAACCAAGCAAGTGACCACTCATGGTGTAATTAGATATATGACGGGTAATTTTAAAAACCTTTCTGAGGCTGCTGCTTTTAAAGAAGAATTAGTAAAGAAAGGTTTTGACGGTGCATTCTTGGTTGCTTATTATGACAACGAAAGGATTAAAGTTGAAGAAGCTGTTGAAATTTTGAAGGAGGCTAGGTAATTACCACCATACTACCATTATTTTCTTGAAGTTTCCTTCTTTTGTTTTATGCCAAATAAGAGCTGAATACTTAGATCTGAGCTTTTCTTGAATCGTTGCTAGGGCTTTTTGTTTCGCTACCCAACTCTGATTGAATATTGGATCAATATACCAGTCTATCTTATCAGGAACGCACCATTCTCCAATCCAATTTAAATTTTGAAAGCCTTGTAAGTTCACCCAAATACCAACCACACAGTTTTGGAAATTTTTAGGCAATTGCTCAAGTTGATTTTGCGGAATGAATAATTGAGCTTTTAAAAGTAATGAAGCTTTAACTTCATCTCTTTTGATGTTTAACTGGTTGAGCTTTTCCGTTACACTTTTATGTTTTAAAATAGGGAATTGATGATTCTTTAATCTTGATCTTTTGAGGTGTAAAAAGTCTTTTCGATTTGGGCCGATCCATTTACCGATAAAATCAGCATTTAAACTATTATCTAAAAGGTAGAATTTATAAGATAATTCTATATGCTGAATACTCTTTGTATTTATGGTTTTTATGATGTAATCAATTTCGCCTACAGTTAACTTACCTTCTTGAATTTGAAAGTTAGAAAGTAGTAATTTATAATCAATCGAATTTTTCAAAATCAATTCAAACAAGAATTCAATTTTCTTACCCAATCTATAAATGGACGGAGTTTCCACACCCACAGGAACAATCGATGAGGTTAATTTGAAATGATTAATTCCTTTAATAATCCCCTTTAATTCAGGTGTGTTATTAAAACTTGTAAGATGTTCTTTGATTGTAAACTCCACGGGTTAAATTTAAACTTTACTTTTGCAGCTGTGAAAGTCAATTTAGCAAAATATTTATTACTCGCAATGGGCGCTTTGTTTTTTATTGCAACAGGCTTTCTAGATAAAGACGCTGTAGAGCAAGTTCCAAAATTTACACAGTCGAAACATGATTTGTCGGATAATAGCTGTGTGAGTTGCCACAAAGGACTAGAAGCAATTCGAGATGTTCACAGCGGGATGATGCAAGCTATATTAGAAGTAGCTGATGATGCTGGTATTACAGGAAATGATTGTGTTGTATGCCACGGGGGAAATCCTAAGTCATTTAGTGAAAAAGAATCTCATAAGGGAACAATCGCTTATTTTAAAAGTAATCCTGGACCAAAGAATTTTTATCCAGATCCCGGTTCACCTTGGATAAATAAAAACACCTGTGGAACTTGTCATGACGAACAAGTTAAAACTCAGTTTACTTCATTAATGTTTACAGAAGCAGGTAAAATTCAAGGATCCTTATGGGGGTTTGGAGGTTTGAACGGTTACAAGCACGACGTTGGAAACTTTAATGTAACATCAAATAAATTACATGAGACTTTAGGTACTGAAAAATATAGTGCTTACATGCAAGAAATAGAAGCTAAAGAAGGTCAAGTGTTTCCAAAAACAATGGTTGAGTTACCTCCAGCACCAACAGCAGACGAAGTTGAAGTAAATCCTCAATTAGCCGTTTATACATATTTAAGACAGGAATGTCAGCGCTGCCATACCGGTTCCAAAGGAAGGGAAAAAAGAGGCGATTATCGTGGAATGGGCTGTTCATCTTGCCATATTCCTTATTCGAATGAAGGTTATTACGAAGGCGGAGATTCTTTACTTCAAGGAAAAAAAGGACACCCATTAGTTCATTCTATTCAATCTACACGTGAATGTAAAGTTGAAGTTCACGGAAAAGAATATTCTGGAATTCCAGTAGAAACTTGTACTACTTGCCATGATAGAGGTAAAAGAATAGGGACTTCATATCAAGGTTTAATGGAGACAGCTTATGGATCTCCGTTTATGGGAGATGGAGGTGAGCAAGAGAAATTGCACACTAAGAACTATTTACATTTACATGCTGATATTCATTTAGATAAGGGTATGCTTTGTCAGGATTGCCATACTTCTTTAGATGTTCACAGTGATGGGAGATTAGCAGGGACAACTTTAGCTCCTGTTGAAATTGAATGTCAAGATTGTCACGGAACACCACAAAAATATCCATGGGAATTACCTTTAGGTTATGGAGATGAAGTCGCTTCAGAAGTTCCTGCAACTGGAGAAGCAAGAGGGGTTGCTAAAGAAAAATTAGAGCATACGAAACAAGGGACAAATTATCATCCTCAAGATGGATTTTTATTGTCTGCAAGAGGAAATCCTATAGAGAATGCGGTGAAAAAAGGAAATGAAATAATTCTACACACAGCTGGTGGAAAAGATCTCGAACTCAAACCTTTAAAAAAGATTTATGAAGATGGTGAGTTAAGTCAGGAAGGAGAAATAGCGATGGTTAACGTTAGTAAACACATTGATCAATTAGAGTGTTATTCTTGCCATGCAGATTGGGCTCCGCAATGTTATGGTTGTCATATTAAGATTGATTATTCAACAGGTGAACAGCATCCCGATTGGGTGGCTATGGCGAAAGATCATGATTCCTCTGGTTTAACAGCAGACGCTAGAGGTGAATATGAAAAACACCTTATTGATGGAAAGGTAACGGAGCAAAGAAGTTACTTAAGATGGGAAAATCCTCCTTTAGTTATTAATGGAGAACATCGCGTTTCTCCTGCGATTCCTGGTTGCCAGACAACTGTTACGGTTATCGGTAAAAATGGAAATGCCTTATTGTCAAATCATATTTTCAAAATACCGAATGTTGAAGGGGCAGATACATCAGGACAATTAGCGATTGATATATCGCCGGTGCAACCGCATACTACTTCCAAAAAATCAAGAGCTTGTGAAAGTTGCCATACGAATCCGCAATCTATGGGATATGGAATTGATGGAGGAACTACTTTTGCAAATCCTAGCGAAGCTTATGTTGTGGATTTAACTTCTCCAGACGGAGCGATTTTATCAGATAGTCATAAGGTTCAAATCAATGCTATTCCAAACTTGGACGTTGACTGGAGTAGATTTGTGGATGAAAACGGGGTTCAAAGACAAACAGTAGGCCATCACTTTTCAGGATCACGCCCCTTAAATAACGAAGAAAGATCAAATTTAGATCGAAGAGGAGTATGCGCGAGTTGTCACCAATCTTTACCTGAGGAAAACTTAGCGGTGAGTTTACTGCACCATATGAAAGAAGTGTCGGGTAAGAAATATGATAAGGATGGACACAATTCGTTGATCTATAAAATTCTTAATGTATCCGCTTGGGTTCAGGTTTTATTCATATTATTTATTCTGATTTCATTCGCATATATAGTGAGGGTAATAACTAGGAAATTAAAAAAATAAAGACTATTATTTTATATATTTGGTGCAAATTAATTACTAGAATCTATGAATGATTATTTAGAAGTGTTAAAAAAATATGCTACTTTTTCAGGAAGAGCAAGAAGAAGAGAGTATTGGATGTATTTTCTTTTCAATTTAATTGCAATTATAGTATTAGCTAGTTCAACTGCCGTTTTAGGTAGAATTGGATTTATGTTATATGTTTTATATGCTCTGGGTACAATTATTCCTGGTCTTGCTGTCGTAGTAAGACGATTACAAGATCAAGGTAAGCCGTGGACTTGGATTTTTATTGGACTTGTTCCTTTTATTGGAGGTATTTGGTTATTGGTGCTAATGTGTACAGAAGGAACAAGTGGTGAAAATAAATATGGATCAGATCCAAAAGTAAGTTTAAATTCAGCTGATGTTTTAGATGCTTAGTCAAAATACAAAATAAACCATTAAAAAAGGGAATCAATTAATTGATTCCCTTTTTTAATGGTTTAAAGTATACTATTAGCTTCCGCACATTTCACAATCGTCTGCATTTCCATCATGTAGTTTTGCAGTTCCAAGTTCTTTTTCAAGCTCAAGGATTTCATCTTTTAAATCTAATTTTCTCATAAAATCAGCTCCGTCTAGCTCTGATTTTAAACTGTTGATTTTATTCGTCAACAAATTTCTTCTTTCTAATGAATTCATTTCGTCGGATTTTAGTTCCTCAAAGTTAAGGTAAAGAGAAAGTGATATTCGAGGGGTTCACAAAAAGTAATTCAACGATTTATTAACAAAAGGATTTTTCACCAATAAAAAACAGAACGAAAATTAGGTCGAATAACTGTTAAACTCCTTTAATGTTGGATCTTAAATGATTATTTTTGTAAGTTACAAAACTGTAACAAATCATATGTTGAGTTGTTATAGTTTAAGAATATAGGGTATGCCTAGGGACATTTAAGAAATATTATTTCAATTAGGGATGAAAAAAAGTTTAATATTATTAATGGGATTGATATTCTCCTTTGGAGTCATTTATTCTCAGTGTGTTATAAAAGAGTCTATTCGAAATGGAGATTTTGACGAAGGGTATAAAGCAGGAGATTTTAACTCCGATTTAATCTATGCTCAAAGTGATATCGATGCAAAGCTAGCTGCAAATGGTTGTTTTTACGCGACAGGAGGACGTTATTATGTCAGTAATAATGATCAAGTTTTTAAATGTGAGGGAACTACACATCAAGGAACATCATTTACTCCAGATTTTAAAACTTATGGAATTGATGGGTCAAGCGATCAGCTTTTATTTGTTGATCCGTTAAATGGAAACCCTGAAGTATTTGGACAAACTGTAAATGTATTTCCAAATCAAACGTATCATTTTTCATTTTGGTTCAACTCCATTAACCCACCCGTCCCATACTTTGGGTTGAAAATTGATGGTCAAAATGTTCCGCTAATAGCTACAAATAATGTTGCATTTAATGTGGAATTATCAAGGGTGAGATTAAATCCAGATGGTACTCAGATTACTGATGTTAATGGAAATACATTGCGGGACACGTCTATGGTAAACGTACAGTGGATTCAATATAGTGGAACATGGACATCAGGAACAAGTACTACAGTGCATGCTGAATTAAGACCTTATTTAAATGCTAACCTTACTGGAGGGGTACCAACTTCGGGACTTGATTTTGCGTTGGACAAATTTTCGTTAATTAACTCGTGTCAAAACGTTTATGGAGCTAATGAATATGTAATTGATTTAGAAGAGCCCGATACAATAAACTTGTGTGAACTAGGGGGGGATGTTTTATTAGACCCACATGTT
>CAJJCC010000020.1 GCA_905182585.1 uncultured Flavobacteriales bacterium | reverse complement strand
GGGTTTGATAAGGATGCTAAACTCTATAATGAATTGGCTGATTTTGGGTTTGGGTTTATAGAAATTGGAACATTAACTCCGAAAGGACAACCTGGTAATGCAAAACCTAGATTATTTAGACTTCCAGAAGATCAGGCTTTAATTAACAGAATGGGCTTTAACAACGAAGGAGTTGATGCAGCTGTGGAGCGTTTAAAGAAAAGAAAAACCAATATTGTAATTGGTGGAAATATTGGGAAAAACACGGGTACAGAAGCTGATAAAACAGATGAAGACTATATTAAGGTGTTTAACCAGTTGTTTGATTACGTAGATTATTTTGTTGTAAATGTAAGTTGTCCTAATGTTGGGAATTTAACAAAATTACAAGAGAAGAAACCCTTGATGGCTTTGATGCAGAAAATTTCTGATATTAATAAGTCAAAAGCTTCTTCGAAGCCATTATTGTTAAAAATAGCACCAGATTTAAGCACGCCAGAATTAGATGATGTTATTGATATTATCAAAACATTAGAACTAGACGGTGTTGTAGCTGCTAATACATCGGTGAATAGAGAAGGATTAAAAACAGATGAAAGTAAATTGGAGGAAATTGGTTGGCCTGGAGGTTTAAGCGGTAAGCCGGTAGACAAAAGATCAACGAATGTTATCTCTTATTTATATAAAAATTTAGGGGATAAATATCCAATTATTGGAGTAGGTGGCATTCATTCAGAACAGGACGCTCTAGATAAAATAAAAGCTGGCGCGAAATTGGTACAGGTTTATACTGGGTTTATTTATGAAGGACCCGGGTTGGTGAAACGTATTAATAAAGCATTATTAAAATGAAATTAAATTTATTGTTTTTTATTGTTATCTGGGCAAGTGTTTCCAGATCTCAAAAGTGTGAAGATTTAACCTTGGAACAAGAGGTTTATATGAGTGAAAATATTGCACTTGTTCAAAGTATAGGCGTTATTGGAGACTCTGTACAGTTACAAGTGTTAAAAAAGTGGAAGGGAGATTCAATCTCTAACCAGTTTTCTTTATTACAAGAATCGGTTACCTCAAAATACTTTAGATTAGATTCTGGTAAAACGTACTTACTACTTTGGTATCATGGATTTTCAATTGATCGATGTTCTCGGACTTCAGATTATAAGTATGTTCATTTTGAGTATTTATTAGATGAATTGTTTAAAACACACGAATACGTAAATGTTCCAATTTATGATTCTTTAAAGTATCGTAAGAAAAATGTTTTAAAAACGGTTTCCGGACAAGAGTTTGATGTTAAAAAAGGAAAGTATGCTTTTTACGATATTGAGTCTGGTGAGATTAATGCATTTAATGAATTACCCAAGGAAACGTCTTTTTACTATCCTCGAAGATTTTATATCATTGATACTAAAGTAGAAACTGCAAGCTTTATTTATGATGTAGTATTTGCAATGAGTAAGAGTCATCAAAAAGAAATTATTTCAAACGATTTGAAGAAAAGAGCTCTTCAGTCTTTGTTTAAATAATTAGGTTTTGGTGTGAAATTAAAGCACCATAAACTAGTTACGGTTTGGTCTGCTATATTTGAAAATAATCAAATAAAAAAGCTATGACTTATTCAAACAGTAAACTCAAGAATTATATTAATGTTAAATCAATAAACGAATTTTTTAGTTTACTAGAGGATATTTCACCATCGTTTTTTATTACTCAATTTGATAAGTCAAAAGCTTCGTATTTATCTGATATAACAAGGCTAGTTACTCAAATCGATAGTGACTTTCACTATGTTTATTTTTTAAAGCAAGAGAAATACCTTTTTCAATTAAAGTGGAAAGAGTCCGTTTTTAAAGCTCATGTCGAGTTGTTACTCCCGCAATTTCCAAAACAAATTTTAATCAAAAAAGTTGGATAATCATAAATCGTCCCACCTTACTCAGCAAAGTGGGACGATTTATGATTAATGTAGAGTTATCGTATTTTTTTAATCATCAAATTTACCATCTTTCCAAGCTTTAATTAGCTTAGTCCATGCAACCGGATTGAGTAAGTTGTTAGGAGGTAGCTGACCACTGTAGTATAATCTAGCATTATAAGTGTCTTGCATATATTTTTGATTCCCACCAGCACCAAGCGTTAAATTAATGGCCTGTTCTTTTAAAATATCGCTATTAAGATTCCTTTTAGCTCTTGCTAATTCATCATCTTTAACTTCGGTGTTTAAGAAAGCTTGTTTAAACTGGTCGTAACTAGGCCAAACGCTTATGCGAGTTTCAGGAAGTTCTATTGTATCCTGCTGTAAAATTTGAATTAAGGAGTACTGCTTGTTTTCTAAAGTATCAGGAATGATGTATTCTTCATTTTTAAAACCAATACTTGAAAATACTAATGTATCACCTGTTGTGGCTACAATACTGTAAAAACCAGAGTGGTCTCCCATTGTTCCTGTGTAATTTCCTTTCACCATTATATTTGCAAAAGGTACCGGTTTTAAGCTATCACTACTTACTGTGATTCCCGTTATTTTAACAATTTTCCGAGTTGCGTCTTTTTGACCAAACGAAATAAATGGAATTAAAGTGAGGAGGATTAAAAACTGTTTCATGATACTAATTTAAAATATAAAGTTATTACATCTTTTGTTAAATCGTATTTATTAATTGGATCTTAAGGAAAATTAACTTTAAAGAAGTCTTTATTTTGTCTTCTGCTTTGTCCTGTTCCTGTCTGCATTGGGATTTAATAGTTTTTGTTATATTAACTTATGTTTGTTTCAACGCTTAACTCAAAACAAATGAAACGAATTTTAGCTCTTTTAATTTTTACAATTTTGCTAAATCAAGCTCAGGCTTTTAAAGTAGTTGGATATTTACCAACTTATCGATTTGGAATTTTAAATAATATTGATTTCTCAAAACTTACACATGTTTGTGCCTCTTTTGCCAATCCAGGTTCAGATGGAGAATTTATTTTTTCTCACAATCTAGACCCTTTGGTTGAAAAAGCACACTTAGCGAATTGTAAAGTTTTTATTTCAATAGGTGGTGGTGGGTTATCAACTGTTGCTGAAGATACCTACCGTAATAAAACTGATGAGGCAAATCGTCCTGCGTTAATTCATTCCTTAATGAATTTTGTTTTGGAGAATAATTTGGATGGAGTAGATGTTGATTTGGAAGGATCGATGGTACAAATGTCAACCTATGACGATTTTGTTCAAGATTTAATGGATTCGGCAAAGGTTTATAATATTGAAGTTAGTGCTGCCTTAGCGAAATGGACGGGAAGTTATATTGAAAGAGAAACAGTTGAAGATTATGACCTATTGAATTTAATGTCTTATGATAATACAGGACCCTGGACATTGTCAAATCCAGGACAACATTCTCCTATGTCTCAAACAACAGGTGATTTTAATTACTGGAGTGGTAGAGGTGCTGATAAAAAGAATATTATTATTGGTTTACCTTTTTACGGTTATGAATTTCAAGCTGCTGAAGTTCCTGCATGGACTTGGTGTGAAATTGTATCTGAATACCCAGATAGTTTATATCAAGATAAAACCATGACAGATGAAGGAGTACTTTATTTTAACGGAATTTCAACGATTGAAGATAAAGTACAATACGCGATTGATAATGGAGCCGGTGGAGTGATGATTTGGGAATTAGGGCAAGATTGTTTTGGCGAAAATTCTTTGTTAGATGTTATTGATGCTAAATTAAAATCGAATCAAATTCATTTAAGTCAACATGAATTAGCCGTTAATTTGAGTGTTTATCCCAATCCTGCAATAGAGCAAGTTCACGTTGAAGGTATGTTGGAGGGGGTGTTTCGAATTTATAACTTAGCAGGGAGCTTAATTAAAACAGGGGATCTTAGGCAAGGCCTAATAGATATGTCTTCTGTTAAAAATGGCTTTTACCTATTAGAAATTCAAGATGAGAAAACTAGTTTTACCCATAGGCTAGTAAAAATGTAAAAAAATGCTAAATTTGGTGCTATGATTTTAGGAATTGACATTGGCGGTACTACCGTCAAATTTGGAATAGTATCAGATAAAGGAGAGATTTTGGAGACAGAGCGTCATGATACGCTGGAACATTCAAAATCACCAGAAGACTTCATTAAATTGTTAATTTCAGTTTGTACTAAGTATACAAATAAGCATGATGGATTAAAAGGTATCGGGATTGGAATACCTGGTCAATTATCTTTAGATCGTCAAACTTTAGTTCAAGCAAATAATCTAGAATCTTTAAACGGAACAGATGTTGTTCCTCAATTAAAAAAGGCATTTCCATATTTAATTGTTAGAATGGAGAATGATGCTAACTGCACTGCTTTAGGTGAAATGTATTTTGGTGGACATGATAAAGATGACTTTATTATGATTGCCCTAGGTACAGGAGTTGGGGGTGGTATCATTGTTCATCGAAAGC
This sequence comes from uncultured Flavobacteriales bacterium, assembly GCA_905182585.1. GTDB lineage: Bacteria > Bacteroidota > Bacteroidia > Flavobacteriales_C. The sequence goes on along the minus strand of CAJJCC010000020.1, from coordinate 36,669 downwards.
TATTTATTGGATCAAAAGGGAATGCAGGAGAAGTTGGTTTCTTGGTTGTAGGTCCTAAGCGTCAGGTGTTGGAAAATTATTTAGGGCAAAGACATTTGGCTAATTACGTTAAAGAGGAATTATTAAAGCCTGAAAACGCAAACAGTTCATTAAAGTTTGAATCAGAGTTAACCGTTGAAAAAGTCTTCCTAGCGGCAAAGGCAGGAGATTTATTTGCACAAGGTGTATGGGATTATGTAGGAACTTTAATTGGAGAAACTGTTGTTGGATTAGCGCATGCTTATGATATCACCAAATTTGTAATTGGCGGAGGAGTAGGTAAAGCTTATGAGTTATTTAAAGGAGCTGCAGTTGAAACTGCAAATTCATACTTTTCATCTTATTATAAAGCTGATTTTGAAATATTACCTGCAGGTTGTGAAGCTGATACTGGACTAATAGGAGCGGCTTCGTTAGTATTAAACGAATTGGAAACTTATTAAAAGTGTGTTTTATAATATTAAGAAGGGCTGACTTTTGTTCGCCCTTTTTTAGTGCTTATTTTAAATTGAAATTAATAAAGAAATCTAGTGCCTCTGGATTTTTCATAGCATCTTTGCTTACTGCTTCTTCAATTGGAACTCCAGAAAGGATTTTTTTAACAGGAGCCTCCATCTTTTTGCCGCTCATTGTATAAGGAATATCTGATACTTGAATAATTTGATCAGGAATATGCCTTGGTGAAAATTGAGTTTTAATCGCTTTTTTGATGTCTCTTTTTAGTTTCATGTCTAATTGAATGTCATCGTGCAGTTTAATAAACATTGGCATGGATTGCGTTCCGTCAGAATGATCTAAGCAAACAACTAAAGAATCCTTAACTTCTTTAACACTCTCTGTAGCGCTATAAACTTCGCTTGTCCCAATACGTACACCACCACGGTTTAAGGTCGCATCAGATCTGCCGTAAATAATAACCGTTTTTCTATTGGTTATTTTAATCCAATCTCCATGCCTCCATTTGCCCAGGTACATTTCGAAATAGCTTGATTTATATCGTTTGTTCCCTTGGTCGTTCCAGAAATAAATAGGCATTGATGGCAGGGCGTTTTCAATAATCATCTCTCCTAATTTGTCCTCTACAGAAATACCTTCTTCAGAATAAGCCTGAAGGTTTACACCAAGCATTCTGCATTGAATTTCACCTTCATAAACCGATTCAAATGGATTTCCTCCGACAAAACCACTGCAAATGTCGGTACCTCCACTTAAAGATATAACCCAAGCGTTTTTGTTTACACTTTTATAAAACCAATCGAAAGTTTCGGGAGGTAGAGGTGAGCCTGTTGAACCAAACGATTGTATGTTTTGTATTGCTTTCGAATTGGTAAAGTTCATTCCTTCCTTCATACAATAAATATAGTAGCTTGCTCCGGCTCCAAAATGTGTGATTTTAGCTTTTTCTGCAAATTCCCATAAAATATCAGCTTTAGGAAATGCTGGCGACCCATCGTACATAGCGATTGTTCCTCCAGCTAATAAAGCTGAGGTTGCATAGTTCCACATCATCCAACCAGTAGTTGAATACCAAAAGAATTTATCTCCTGGTTTAACGTTTTGATGAAGACTTAATGCCTTAAAGTGCTCTATGGTAATCCCACCGACTGAATGGGTTATAGCTTTTGGTTTTCCAGTTGTTCCACTAGAGTATAGAATCCAAATAGGGTCTGAAAAATCAACCCTTGTAAATGTTAATTCTTGTTTGGGTTGCTTCATTATATCCGACCAGATATCAGTCTTACATGGAGGGTCAATTTCAGAAATGTATTCTAAAACAAGAGTAGATTCGATTGATGAAATCGTTTCCGTAATTTTAGTTATTTCTTCGATTTTATTAAAAGTTCTTCCGTTGTATTGATATCCATTAGTAGCGATAAAAGCCTTAGGTTTAATTTGTTGAAATCGATCAATTATACTCTTAGTACCAAAGTCGGGCGAGCAACTCGACCAAATTGCGCCTATTGAATTAACAGCTAAAAAAGCAATGACGGCTTCGGGGCAATTAGGAAGCATACTGCAAACTCTATCGCCTTTTTGAATGTTATTGTTCTTGAGGTATTTAGCGACTTTAGCTGTTTTGTGTTTTAGTTCATTCCAAGATATATTAATTAATTCATCACTTTCTTTTTTAAAAGTAATCGCTTGGAATTCATCGGAATAGTTTCTGAAAATATGTTCCGCGTAGTTTAATTGTATTCCTTCAAACCATCTAGTCTCAAGCATTTGATCAACTTTAGATTTAACTTTACTATAACTTCCTGAATATTCAATTTTGTAAAATTTTAAAATTGATTCCCAAAATTGTTCTTCCTCATTTACAGACCAATTCCATAAATCTTGATAGTTTTTAAAGTTGTAATCTAAAGATTCGTTCACCCAAACCATAAAATTATTCATGTTGGATTCATTCTTTAGCTTATCAGAAGGGCTCCAAAGGATTTTAGGTGACGACATAGGTGTTTAGTTTTTATTCATTACGAATGAAATCTTTAACTTGTTTCGGGTAAGTGGACCTTGTTTATACTTCAATTTAAAAATGTTCATAAGTGCTTACTAATAGTATAAAATAACTCAACTGAGTTGGCTATTTTTGGGGAAACACAATTCAACCCACTATGAAGTTTTTTATCGATACAGCAAATCTTGAGCAAATTAAAGAAGCGGAAGATTTAGGAGTTTTAGACGGAGTAACTACGAATCCATCATTAATGGCTAAAGAAGGTATTAGCGGTGATGAAAAAGTAAAACAACATTATTTAGATATTTGTAATATCGTTGATGGTGATGTTAGTGCTGAAGTTATTTCTACGAATTTCGAAGAAATGATAAAAGAAGGAAAAATATTAGCTGATCTACATCCTAATATTGTTGTTAAAGTTCCTATGATTAAAGAAGGAATTAAGGCAATTAAGTGGTTTACTGATAATGGAATTAGAACAAACTGTACTTTAGTGTTTTCAGCTGGTCAAGCACTTTTAGCAGCAAAAGCTGGCGCTTCATACGTTTCTCCTTTCTTAGGGAGATTAGATGACATTTCACATAGTGGAGTAGGTTTGATTGATGAAATCAGACTAATTTATGACAACTACAACTTCAACACTGAAATTTTAGCAGCATCTGTTCGTCATTCATCTCATTTATTAGATTGTGCAAAAATTGGAGCAGACGTTATGACTGGTCCTTTAAGTGTGATTTTAAGCTTATTAAAACACCCATTAACGGATAGTGGCTTAGCAACATTCTTAGCAGATCACGCTAAGGTTAACTCATGATAAATATTATTTTAATTGGTCCATGAATATTTTGATTCATGGGCTTTTTTTTTACACCATGCTTTTAGACGTTCACCCAGATAACCCAAACCCAAGAAATATTGCAAAGGCAATTGAAGTATTGAAGAAAGGAGGTGTAATTATTTACCCTACGGATACTGTTTATGCTTTCGGATGTGATATCAACTCTAAAAATGCAGTTGAGAAAATTTGTCAATTAAGAGGTATTAAACCTGATAAGGCCAATTTTTCTTTTATTTGTAATGATCTCTCCCAATTATCAGAATATGCAAAGCAGGTAAGTACACCTACGTTTAGGGTTATGAAAAGCGTTTTGCCTGGACCGTTTACATTTATTTTAAATGCAAGTGCATTGGTGCCTAAATTATTCAAATCTAAAAAGAAATCTGTAGGTATTAGAGTTCCTGATAATGCTATTGCTCAGTCTTTAGTTGAGCAATTAGGGAATCCTATTATGAGTGCTTCTTTGAAAGATCAAGATGAAGTTATTGAATATACTACCGATCCTGTAAGTATTTATGAGCGCTATGAAGGAAGGGTAGAGTTAGTTTTAGCTGGAGGTTACGGAAATAATGCGCCTTCAACTGTTGTTGATTGTACCTCAGGTGATCCCGTTGTTATTAGAGAAGGGTTAGGTGATTTAAAAGGAGTGATTTGAAGCATGTGAAATTTTCATGCGTTGATAAAAGAGGTTTTCAGTTTGTGAAAGAAGAAAGTCTTTCTAATTTCTAACAGAAATCTTTGTTATGGTGTGGTTTCGATACCGATTTTTATAGGTACTGTTTTTTTTCTTTTTACAAACGTATTTGTTGCTCAGTTTTTATTTACTTTCCAAAACGCTAAAAGCGTTTACAAATGCAAATTAATCCAATACATTTTAAGGCTATATTTCAAGGGTTGAAATTTCAACTAAACCTTTACTAGGTGATTCATGGTTAGATATCGATATGGTTTAGTTCCAGTTTAGTTCCTGTATAGTTGGCGCGGAATATTAAAGAAGTGAGTGCTGTTTAGGCAATAATTGATTTAGTTGTAAATAGAATACCATATCCTTAATTATCATCCGGTTCGATTTGCTTTGGTGAATAGCGCATATTGGCTTGCGATTTAAGCTTTGTTATATAATGAGTATTTGTGTATCAACTATATGTAATTGAGCTAATTAACACTGTTATGAAGTGTGCTGATCTCGTTAATACAACCATAGATTGGGTCATAGTTTAGTGATGTTTTTCTTCACACGTACAGCTACTTAATTTATTTACACAAGATGTGTAGATCGTTTAAATGAGATTTGGGTGATTAAAGGGATGAATATTTATACTTTATGTGTTCTTTTTTTAATCGATGTGGATAATTAATTACGGAAGCACGCTACTTTAAGAGACTTTTGGGATGTAAATTACACGAAGTTTTCGACTGAGGTTCAGTAAGATGGTTATAAATTTTAATGCAATGGTAGATCAAAAAACTATAGTGGGCGGCGTTGCAGTAAATCGTTAATAAGATTTATCCATTCAATTCAACATTTTATTTCTATTATCTAGTTAAAACTCTTAATTTCGTAAAAAAGAATAAGGATGACAAAAATCAAATTTGGAACAGATGGATGGAGAGCAATTATTGCTAAAGAATATACTGTTGAGAATGTTGCACGTGTTGCTTTAGCTACAGCTGAGTGGACAAAAGCAAAATTTGAAAATCCAAGTGTTGTTCTTGGTTTTGATTGTAGATTTGGAGGCAAGATGTTTGCCGAAACTACTGCGAAAGTACTTGCTTCAAAAGGGGTTAAGGTTTATTTCTCTCCTGCATTTGCTTCAACTCCAATGGTTTCGTTGGGAGTAGTTAAGAAAGAGGCTTCGGTAGGAGTCGTTATTACAGCTTCTCATAATCCACCAGAATATAACGGATATAAGCTTAAAGGCAGTTATGGTGGGCCAATGCTGACAAGCGATGTAGAAGAAATAGAAAATATAATTCCAGATTTTTCGGGGTTTGATGTTAATTCATCCTTTGAGCAATATTTAGAAAGTGGTTTAATAGAATATATTGATTTAGAAGATATGTACATTAAGCATGCTGAATCGGCTTTCGATTTGGATGCGATTCGTAATTCAAATATGAACTTTGCATATGATGCAATGTACGGAGCAGGAAGAGATGTAATGCGAAAGTTGTTGCCTGATTTAACATTCATGCACACCGACGATAACCCAGGTTTTGAAGGAGTTGCTCCAGAACCAATTTTAAGAAACCTTGGCGAAATGGCGGAAGTTATTAAGTTGAGTGAGAATATAGATTGCTCTGTAGCTACAGACGGAGATGCAGATAGAATTGGTTTATTTGATTCAAAAGGAAATTTTGTAGATGCTCATCATATTATTCTTTTATTAATTAAATATTTAAAAGAAGAGAAAAACTATTCAGGTGATGTAATTACTGCGTTTAGTTGTTCAGAAAAAGTGAGTAAGCTTTGTAAGCATTATGATTTGAATCAAATTACAACTAAGATTGGATTTAAATATGTTTGTGAATTTTTGTTAGAAGGAAACTTCTTACTAGGAGGAGAGGAGTCAGGAGGAATGGCAATCCAAGGTCATATTCCTGAAAGAGACGGAGTTTGGATTGGATTAACAATTTGGGAATATATGGTGAAAAGCGGTAAGACTTTAGAAGACTTAATCGCTGAGGTTTATGATATCGTAGGTCCATTCGCTTTTGAACGAATCGATTTACATTTAACAGAAGAGCAAAAACAAGCTGTGCTGAAAGATTGTGCTTCTGGTTCAATTTCAGAATTAGCAGGGAAAGCTGTTGTTCGTGTTGATGAAACTGATGGATTTAAATTCTTTTTTAATGAGGACGAATGGTTGATGATTAGACCATCCGGAACTGAGCCTGTTTTAAGAACGTATTGTGAGTCTTCTTCTAGTGAAGAAGCTATTAAAATACTAAAAGCAACTCATAACCAATTGTTAAAATAATTGAATAATATATTTAGAAATAAAACATTTAAGAGTCCGATTATTTTAATAATCGGACTCTTTTGTTTTTGTCTCCCACTCCAGGCTAGTAAGTTGTTTGAGCCTGCTGATTCACTAAGAAAAAATAGGGTGTGGGGAATGGCATCTGCCGCTTTTTCAGGCAGTAGCCTAACCATTTATTTGTTAAGTAAACAATGGTATTCAAAGGATAAACCGGTTCCTTTTCATTGGTTTAATGATGAAGGTGATTGGCTTTATATGGATAAGTTGGGACATGGATTGACCTCATATTATGGTGGGTTGTATGGCTATACGGCTTTACGTTGGACAGGGGTTCGAAAGAATAAGGCCTTATTACTAGGGGGTGTTTATGGATTCTCTTTTTTGCTTACAACTGAAATTATGGACGGCTACTCTTCTGGTTGGGGTGCTTCTCCGTCGGATTTAGTTGCAAATGGATTAGGAAGTCTACTTTTTATGGGGCAAGAGTTTTGGTTGGGTAAACAAGCCATAGTTCCCAAGTTCTCTTATTGGCCTACAGATTTTGCTAAGTATAGACCTGATATGTTAGGTTCAACCCATTGGAATAGATGGTTGAAAGATTATAATGGACAAACTTATTGGCTTTCAATTAACCCCTATGCATTAGGATTAGAGCGTTCTTATTTTCCAAAATGGTTAAGTGTTTCTTTGGGATATGGGGCAGATGGTATGCTTGGAGGAAAGTTTAACCCAATAGTAAATGAAGAAGGTGATTTCTTGCCTTATTTTGATAGGAAGCCCGAGTTTTTCTTGTCGCTAGACATTAATTGGGAGTCAATTAGAACAAAGTCGCATTTTTTGAATACGGTAATTAAAGGTTTATCATTTGTTAAGATGCCTTTTCCTGCATTGAGATTATACAACAAGAAACTAAATGGTGTTTTAATTCAGTATTAATTACTTAATCAAAACAAGTTTTTGAAGTTCCTCTTCAGATTCTCCGTTTCCAAGTTGAACTTTTACTTTGTAGATATAAACACCTCGTCCAATATTGTCTCCAAAATCATCTTTCCCATCCCATTTTATAGGACCAATCCTTTTATTCTCAGCAGACACATCAGTATTGATCGTTTTTACCAATTTCCCTGAAACGGAATAAATTTGAATCATCACTTTAAGTTGATTTCCGGATTGATTATGTTCAAAATAAAACCCAGTATTTGAAGAGAAGGGGTTAGGGTAGTTTAAAACGTAATTTAAAGCAAGTTCAGGCGATTCAACTATAATAAACTCTGTATATGCCTGAGATGAATTATTTTGATTGTCATAAGCCTTAAGAATCATAGAATGTCTACCATTTTTTAGTTTGTCTATCGGGAAAATTATTTTTCCTTCCTTAAAAGTATTATTTGAGGGTATATAAAATTCATTTAAGTTGTAGTTTAATTCAGGATTTTCATCAATAATTAATGTGATGTCTCGACCAATATCTGTGGGTATTAAATTAATACCGGAAGAGTCTTTTAAATCAGCAAAAAGAAGTGGAGTATTAGATGTATTATCTCCAAAAACAAATGTAGAGTCGTCCAGGAATATTTCGATACTAGGTCCTTTGCTGTCTTCTTGAGCAAGTGAATAAGTTCCCCCAATTATTATGTCGTCAAATACACCCGAAGCGTCACCTAAGATAGAGTCGTTAGCATAAATACTAATCCTTCCAAAATCATAATCTTGCCTTACGTCCTTCGGTAAATAAAACTTAGCATTAAATAATCCATTAATAACTTCAGCTCTTCCTCTAAATAAAACATCTTCTTGAGTACTAAAGGAAAATGGATATCCTGAATTGTTATTATCTAATGTTTCTAAGGCTTTTACTTTGTCAAAAATCAAAACCTCGGCCCAACCATTGTAGTTCTCTAGAAGATCATTGTTAACATTTGAAATATGCCCTCTAATAACACCTTCGTTAAGCGATTTTATAGTGTCTGATTGTTCATTGTTAATAGTTATTTCATCCACAATAATATTGTTTAAAGGGAATGCCAGTTTCAAAGCAGGATCACCTAAAAGCGTGAAGTTTCTGTCGTTTGTACCTCCATTGTTGGTTACTTTTGTTCGTTTGAAGACATCACCAAGCCTGATTTCTGAATTGTTTATAGAGGACTCTAATACTTTATAAAACGTTTCGTTAAGTTTGAAGTTAGGAATAGAAAATACAAGACGAACCGTAGTGAACAAACCTATTGCTCCGCCTTGAGCTTGTGTTAGTAAATATTCTCCAGCACTTTTATGTTCAGGATTGTCAAATCGGCTAAATTCACAAGTAGCAGTCATAAATAAGGGAAGACGATTTCGATTCTTCATTTTCTTTATATCATTAACCGTAAAAACTTGTTCTTCTGTCCAACCTAACTCTCCGCCATGACCAGTGTAATTAATTAATAATACTCCGTCTTCTAATTTTTCTTTTATTGCTGTATTTGCGCCTAAATTAGTGAAGCCACTACTCGTCCTTTTTTCTTCATAGGAATCAATAAATAGCTTTTTAATATTTAGTTTTTTGATAGAAGTATCTACTAATTTAGTTAGATGATTAGATTGTCTCATATGCTCATTAGAGTCTTCATCGTCCGCCATGAATAGTATATTGTTTTTCCAAGAACCTTTTGACGTTAGCAGTTTTGCTTCATACTCATTAACTGAGCTTTTGTCGTATTCATCATAGTATTCAAAAATTTTATTCACAACATTTTTTGCCTCATAGCCTGATGAAACTGGAATCCGACCAATAGATAAGTCTAATAAATCTCCATTTTTGTATTCACCTTCACCAGCATCCATTAAGCCATAGATGTCATCAGTAACATACGAACTGGTTAACTTAGTGGAGTTGTCTGATTGAAATGTAGGGATAAAGTTTTTCTGATTAGATACTCTGTTTTTTGAGTCGTAACTACCATCTCCTAGAAGTAAAACATATTTTAAAGAGTCAGATGTGTTTAAGCCTTTTTGATAAATCAACTTTATAAAGTTTCTAATTGCTGTAGCTTCAGGTCTTCCTGTAGAGAATTCATTATATATGTCCTTTGTAAATGCAAGTTGACCAGTTAGGTTATCCTTTCTTTTATGTAAGTCTATCAATCTCCTCGCTTGAGATTCAAACTCAGGTGTTGTTACAATTAAATAATTTGATGAATTTTTAGCATGAAGGTTTTGATTAGGAATTATACTTTCAAAAACAGGAGTCAATGAATGTGATGAATTGAAATTAATGAAGCTTCTGATTGTATCAGAAAAGTAATTAAAAATAAAACCAGTATCATTTGGCTCAATAGCAAGTTCTGTAACGTTATCAATATAAGTGACATCCCATATAGATTGGATGTCAAGGTTACATTTAACGTTTACACTTTCTATTTTAAATACCGGTTCGGTAAGCTTAAATTGGAATTGATTTTCCCTAGCTACAATTCTTTCAGTAGAGTTAATGTTGAAGTAGTCTAGCCACGCAAGTTGATTATTCAATTGATGATAATGGAAGTCAAGTGTAATACTGTCACTTTGTATAGTAGATCCATAAGCCACGTTGTTATTAGAAAACTTCACATAATCATTGTAATAAACACTACTTACTTTACTTATTTGAGAAGTTTTAATAGTGTCCTTATTGAGGATTAATGATATTTTATTCGTGCCATAGTTAAAACTTCGTGCGCACACAGAATAATGAATACTTACTTTTTCAGGTGTTGAAATCGGACGATAATATGCGAAAGGAAAGGATAAGGTGTTTTCTGAAAATTGCTCTCCAACCCAATTTTTCCCACTCTTTATAAAATTCAACCATTCATTTTCATGGTGTTGAAATTTAATATAATCATATCTAATGTTTGTAGGTAGAGTTAAGTTAGTGCTAACTATTTCTTTTGACGCTAAACTGCTAACATTAAGGAAAACAAAATTTGTATCGGAATAAAGGTTGGTTTCATCTTGAAATCCTTGATTAGATTCGTTAAATGTCCTTTTTGCTCCAGCTTCCGCGTAAAAATGAAATTTACTGTTTTCCGAAAATAAATTGTCATTTAGGTTTTCAAATTTGAGTGGTAGTTGAACGAGGTCATCCATAGCATCTTCGCCAACTTGGAGGGGAAGCATGTCAGATTTGTTACTCCATACACTGATTTTTGAACGGTTAATTTCGTTTTGAAGAATGCCTAAATTATTTAACTCTGCAAATGAAATTGAGTAAATTCCTGATTCAGGAATTTTAAACTTATACCAATTTCCAGAAGACAAAATAGAACTCGCTACCGTAGTGAATTCCCGAAAAGTTATATTGGAAGTTTCAGCGATTGGCACGCTAATAGAAATCGATGTTATTTTTTTATAGTTACCTGATTCTATAAAAAACGGAGAAACACTGATGTGGCTATTGAATTTCCCGTTAGCGACACCACTAGTAATTGTAACTTTTGGAGCTGTGTCTTGTAATTCTTTTAATAATTCCCTCTCGAAATACGAGCAGTTTTTCGTTATCAAAGATGTAATAGAGTAGGTTTTGGTTAAATTTTGATACAGAACTTTTTGAAGAAACGGGATATAGTCTTCAGTATATTGAGCTTGACTGAAGTGTAACACCATTTTGTCAGGGTTCAATTCAGATATGCTGTAATTTTTAAAATCAAATGAGACGGTTGCATTACCCGCAAATAAAGTAAATTCAAATAAAATCAGGGTGTATGTTAGGAAACGACGCATTAAAAAAATAAATTAGTCCTATTAAATTTAAGGGATTTAATTGAACTAATTGTATTCGATGTTACTTTTTTAACATTAAATAGTTTTAAGAAATATGATGTATGATAGCAGTGAATTGTATATTTAAGCAAATATTCATTAATATTGTAAATTGAAAAGTTTTAAGTATGGCTAAGAGAATCTTGCTTTTAACATGTGTAGCAGTATTTGGAACCGTTTTTTTAAACGGTGGAGCTCAAGCTCAGGATCCTGAATTTACGCAGTTTTACGCTAACCCTTTGTATTTAAATCCCGCTTTTGCTGGTAGTTCTAGGTGTCCAAGGATGGTAATGAATTATAGGAATCAGTGGCCTGGTATTACCAGAACATACATTACCTACAGCGCTTCGTACGATCAGCATGTAGACGCAATGTCAGGTGGTTTAGGTATTTTGGTTACTAATGACCAAGCAGGTGATGGGACTATAAATACAACAAACGCATCTGTGATGTATTCCTATTATTTACCTGTAACAAATAGTTTCTCTGTTAAAGCAGGTGTTCAAGCGGCATTTGCTCAAAAAAGTGTTGATTGGACTAAACTAACTTTTGGCGATATGATTGATAATAAACTTGGGTTTATTAGTCAAACAAACGAACAGAACCCAAATAGAACAGTTACGAATGTTGATTTTTCAGCAGGTATTTTAGGATATAGTTCATCATTCTTTATTGGTGGTGCTGTTCATCACTTACTTGAACCAGATGAAGCTTTCATTTCTCAAGGATCAAGTCCTTTACCGATGAAAATAACTGCACATACTGGAGCAATAATTCCAATTGGTTCAGCAAGTACTAGGCATAAAAGAAGAAGAAGAAGAAATCCAAATACTTTGCCAGAAAGTTCAATTTCTCCAAATATTTTATATCAAAAACAACAAGATTTTCAACAGTTAAACCTTGGAGTATACGTTACAAAGGGTCCAATAGTAGGAGGTCTTTGGTATAGAAACGAAGATGCATTCATTGTGTTAGTAGGATTACAAACTACTAATTTTAGATTTGGTTATAGTTATGATGTGACAATATCCAAACTAAGTAATGCTAGTGCAGGTTCTCATGAGTTGTCGATGACTTTTCAGTTTAACTGTAGACCGAAAAAGAAGAAATTTACTCCTGTGAGTTGTCCTTCCTTTTAATGTGTGAAATAAAAGCTGTGTTTAATTTGTTACGTTTTTGAAAAAAAGCGTTATTAATTGTAAGTAAACTTATTACTATTATGAAAAAGTTGATTGCAAAGTGCTTCAAAGTTGGTGTATTAATGTTGATTGGGACTGTATTATTAAGTTCATGTCGAAAAGAAGTTTCAGGTACAACTGGATGGGGTGTGAATACTCCTAAAAACGGTGGATTTGAAGTTGTTCCTTTCTACGAGCAAGAAACTGGGCCTGGCTTAATTTTAGTTGAAGGTGGTCGTTTTACCATGGGTGCTATAGAACAAGATGTTGTTCACCAATGGAACAATGTTCCCAGAACTCAATCAGTTTCTTCCTTTTATCTTGATGAAACAGAAATTAGAAACGTTGATTGGAGAGAATATGTTCATTGGTTGAGAAGAGTATATGGAGCTGATTATCCACAAGTGTTTGTAAATGCTTTACCAGATACATTAGCTTGGAGAGATGAATTATCCTTCACTAAACCTTATGTTGAACTATATTATAGACATCCTGCTTATTCTGAATATCCAGTAGTTGGAGTAACTTGGTTACAAGCTACTGATTATGCAGTTTGGCGTACGGATAGAGTTAATGAGTGGATTTTAATTAGAGAAGGAATTCTTAAAATAAATCCTAATCAGGCAAATGAAGATAACTTTAACCTTGATACTTATTTGAAAGGACAGTATGAAGGTTTGGTTAAGGATGAAATGATTGACCTTAATCCTAACAATGAATTTAGAAAAGTTAGAGTTGAAGATGGTATTCTTTTACCTCGTTACCGTTTACCAACTGAGTCAGAGTGGGAGTTTGCTGCTTTAGGTTTAATTGGGAATACAATTGACGAAAGAATCTTAGATAGAAGGATTTATCCTTGGAATGGACATTGGGTTCGTAATAAAGATGATACTTGGCAAGGAGAAATGATGGCCAACATTACAAGAGCTAAGGGAGATTATATGGGTGTTGCGTCTCGTTTGAATGATGCCGCTGATATCACTGCTCCAGTTAGATCTTATTGGCCAAATGATTATGGTTTATACCAAATGGCAGGTAATGTTTCTGAATGGGTAATGGATGTTTATAGACCACTTTCACTTGAGGATAACAACGAATTTAGATCTTTTAGAGGTAATGTTTTTGAAACCTATGAGAAAGATGTAGATGGTTATTACTTAGAGAAAGATTCCTTAGGGAAAATGGTTATGAGAGGTGTTGATATTAAGAATCCTGAGGATGAATTAGAGAAAAGGAGAAATTATAAGAAATCTCAAAATATCGATTTCTTAGATGGTGAATTTTCTTCCTCTGTTTTCTATAACGACGGAGCGAAAGCTACTGCATCAGTAGGGAAATTGATGTATGAAACAGCAACACATTCTTTACAATCAAATAGAACTAGAGTCTACAAAGGTGGAAATTGGAAAGATAGAGTTTACTGGATGGCTCCAGGATCAAGAAGATTTCTTGATGAGGATCAAGATCAAGATAATTTAGGTTTCCGTTGTGCAATGCATAGAGTTGGTAGTCCAACTGCCTGGGAATAAAATAGTGAAAACTTATTTTAAAAGCCTTCTGATTTATCAGAGGGCTTTTTTATTTTTATGATATGGATATTCAGCAACTCTATTCGGCTTTTAATAAATGTGGTCAAAATATTTGTACAGATACAAGATCGATAGAAAATAATTCTTTATTTTTTGCCTTAAGTGGAGGTAATTTTGACGGCAACAAATTTATTTACCTAGCAATTGAAAATGGTTGTAAAATGGCTGTTTCAGACAATCCAAAGAATAAAGAGAAAGAGAATGTTATTTATGTTGAGAATACTTTAATTGCTCTGCAAGAATTAGCAAATTATCATAGGAGTCAATTTAAGATTCCTGTTTTAGCTATAACAGGTACAAACGGGAAGACAACGACAAAAGAATTGCTAGCCTGTTCTCTATCAATGAAATTTAATTTGCTTTATACTCTCGGTAATTTAAATAATCATATAGGTGTGCCTTTAACATTATTGAGGTTAAGGAAAGAACATGATTTTGCAATAATAGAGATGGGAGCAAATAAGCCTGGAGATATATTAGAGCTTTGTGAAATTGCTGATCCTAATTACGGATTAATTACAAATATTGGTACTGCACATATTGAGGGGTTTGGCAGTGCTCAAGGAATTATTAAAACAAAGACTGAATTATATGACTATATAATTGATAAAGAAGGCATTTTATTTGTTAATAAGAGTGAGGAATATCTGATCGCTCTAACTCGTAACTACTCTCATGTAATAGAATATGGAAAGGGGACTGGTCTTGACTTTGATGTAATTGATAAATCATATCAATTAGAGATGATAATAAATAATGGGTCCCTTAAAACGAACCTTTTTGGCAAATACAATGGGAGGAATGTTTTAACTGCTCTTGCTGTAGGACAAAAATTTCAAGTTCCATATGAGGATTCTAAGAAATCAATAGAAAACTATAAACCAAGGAATAATAGGAGTCAATTAAAAATTACCGAAAGAGGTAATCATTTAATATTAGATGCTTACAATGCTAATCCTTCAAGTTTAAATTTAGCAATTGATGAATTATTGTCTATGTCCGGCGGTAAACTTTTTATCATTGGTAGTATGAAAGAACTTGGGGATATTTCGAAAAAAGAACATGAGCTTATTTTAGCAAAATTAAGTGACGAAAATTCTGTTTTTGTTGGCGATGAGTTCATGTCAATAAAGAGTGAAAAGGTAATTGTTTTTGAGTCTGTTAATGATTTAATTAAAGATGGATTTTTAAAAAGCATTTCAAAAACTCAAATTTTAATCAAAGGTTCTCGAAGTATTGAACTTGAAAAAGTAGTTGATTTCTTGTAAGTTTTGGTTGAAATAAGCGGATAAATAAATTTCCTGAAAAATCCTTTGAATAGTGTATATTTTCTCGTCGGATTAAAGAACTCTCTATAATTCCCGCTTTATTTGTATGTTGTTGTATGTTAGTTGTTTAGTGTTTCTGTTGTCGCTGTTAATTACTTTTATCTTCTTTTGTACGGTGAATTGTTAATTTTTAATTCGACGAAAAAACTATTTATGTATCGTATATTAAAGCGGACTTTATTACTTTTGTAAATAGAATAAAATAATTCATTTTATGTCAAAAGATCTTAAGTCTAAAAAGTACTCGAAAGAGCAGTACTTAAAATGGTATGAAGAAATGCTTTTATACCGCAAGTTTGAGGAAAAAGCCTCTGCTTCTTATATTCAACAAAAGATTCGTGGCTTCTGTCATTTATACATTGGTCAAGAAGCAATTGTTGCTGGGTACGAAACTGTTTTAGGTAAAGGAGATAGTGTTATTACGACTTATCGTGATCATTGTCAACCAATCGGAAGAGGAACTGACCCTAAGATTATTATGGCTGAGCTTTTTGGTAAAACGTCTGGTATTTCAAAAGGGAGAGGTGGGTCTATGCACATGTTTGATAAAGAAAAAGGTTTCTTTGGAGGGCATGGAATTGTTGGAGGACACATTCCTTTAGGTGCCGGTATTGCCTTTGCCGAAAAATATAAAGGAACAAAGAATGTCAATATTTGTTTAATGGGTGATGGCGCTGTTCGTCAGGGAGCATTCCATGAAGCATTAAATATGGCAATGACTTGGAAGTTACCTTCAATTTTCGTGATAGAAAACAACATGTACGCTATGGGTACCTCTGTCGAAAGAACTTCTAACGTTACTGAATTATTTAAATTAGGTCATGCTTACGAAATGCCTTCTTTCGCAGTAAACGGAATGAGTGTTGAAGATTGTGCTGATGCATTTGAAGAAGCTGTTGAAAGAGCAAGAAATGGTGACGGACCGACTTTGTTGGAAATTAGAACTTATAGATATAAGGGGCATTCTATGTCTGATCCTGCAAAATATAGAACTAAAGAAGAATTAAATTCTTATAAGGATAGAGATCCGATTGCATCGGTGCTTTCTACAATCCATGAGAATAATTACGCTTCTGAAGATGAATTGAAAGCAATTGAGGCAAAAATAAAACAAACTATTGAAGAGTGTGTTGAATTTGCTGAAGCTGGAGAGTTCCCTACAGCAGACGATATTTACGACGGTATCTACGCTCAAGAAGATTACCCATTCATTAAAGAAATTTAGAAAACTAAATAAAAGAATTAGCAATTATGGCTGAAATAGTTTTAATGCCTAAATTAAGTGATACGATGACTGATGGAGTCGTAGCTGAATGGCATAAGAAAGTTGGAGATAAGGTTGAAAATGGAGATTTATTGGCTGAAATAGAGTCTGATAAAGCTACTATGGAGTTTGAATCTTTTCAAGAAGGAGTTTTACTTCATATTGGAATAGAAGCAGGAGCGACTGCTCCAGTTGACTCAATTCTTGCCATTTTAGGTGAAGAGGGTGAAGACGTTGCTGCCATTTTAGAAGAGGCTAAGAAGAAAGCTGCTGAAAGCGAAAAGGTAGAAGAGGCTCCAAAAGCTGATGCACCTGTTGCTCCAAAAGCACCTTCTCCAAAAGCTGTTTCTGCACCAGTTGCAAGCTCAGCTCCAAAGGCTGCTTCATCAGCTCCTGTTGTTTTGAACGATGGTAAAATAGTGGCCTCGCCATTAGCTAGAAAATTAGCAGAAGAAAAAAACATTCCATTATCTCAAGTTCCTGGATCAGGAGATGGAGGAAGAATAGTAAAAAGAGATATAGAGAACTTTATTCCTGGAGGAGTTGTTAACACAACTGAGAGTTTCTATGAAGAAGGGTTAAATTCTATGAGAAAGGTAATCGGACAGCGTTTATCAGAATCTAAATTTAGCGCACCACATTTTTACTTGACTCAGTCTATCGATATGGATAACGCAATGGCTGCTCGTAAGGCTATTATAGAAGCTAAAGGAACTAAGGTTTCCTTTAACGATATGGTGCTCAAGGCAACAGCTAAAGCATTAAAGAAACATCCTGGAGTTAACTGTTCATTTTTAGGAGATAGAGTAAGGTATAATGATCATGTTCATATTGGAGTTGCTATGGCTGTTGAAAATGGCTTATTGGTTCCTGTAGTTCGTTTTGCTGATCAGAAGTCTTTACAAGATATTTCTGCAGAAGTTAAAGACTATTCAGTTAGAGCAAAAGATAATAAATTAACACCAGATGATTGGGCTGGTTCAACTTTTACCGTATCTAATTTAGGGATGTTTGGAATTGAATCATTTACTTCAATTATCAATTCACCAGATGCTGCTATTATGGCAATAGGTGGTATTAAGCAAGTTCCTGTTGTTAAAAACAACGAAATTGTTCCTGGAAACGTAATGAAGGTAACTTTATCATGTGATCATAGAGCTGTTGATGGAGCTGTAGGAGCTGCATTCCTTTTAACATTTAAGCAGATTCTTGAGAATCCTGTTTTGATGTATGAATTGTAAAAATGATTTTTTTATATAAAAGGCTACCAATAGGTAGCCTTTTTTTGTGTTTAAAAATATTCTTAATTAAGCCATTATATTAATTTCATCCTATGCAAAGCGATCATTCCGAATTTATATGTGAAAAACATGCATTAGATATTGTTGTTTTATGTGATGGATTATCCTCTCCAGCCAATATAGGTGGTGTTTTAAGACTAGCTGATGCTTATGGTGTTTCTAAGGTGATTTTCTTAGGAGGAGAGGAAAGTATTACTCCTAGAGCTAAATCTGTAGCAAGAGGAACACAGAAATATGTAAGCCATGAATTTAAATCTGAGTTAGAAGATTTTGACTTTGAAGATAGAGATTGGATTTGTATTGAACTAGCCAACAATAGTCATCCATTGTCCGATTTAAAACTTAGTTCGTCAAAAGTAGGAGTGATAATAGGAAATGAGAATACAGGTGTTAGCGAAACTTGGTTAGCAAAATACCCTAGTTTCCATATTAAAATGTTTGGGAATAATAGTTCAATGAATGTCACGAATGCCTTATCCGCAGGACTTTTTCAGATTACAAATTAGTCTTTGTTCAGAATGTTCTTTAGCGAAGATGGACGTTCTTCAGGTCGCCAATTGAATCCTTTTAAAATAGATTCAGTTTCTGGGAAGTCTAAAAGAGGGTAGAAGGTCGCCTCAGGCATTGTGAGGAACTTTATTCTGTCAATTTTACCAGCGTTAAATTTTATTTTAATGTTACTGCAAATAGCCTTATTTACACCTGTGAATTTCCCGTCATCTTCTTTTGCGTAATAAATTGTTTGTCCATTACCCAAAACATCAATCGTACTTAATTTTCCTTTCTTAAAATGACCGATTAAATCTCTTCCTTTAATTTGATCAAATCGGTTAGGAGTAGAATCTGTAATAGAAACAATAAACCCATTGTTTTTTATGTATAGTTTGTGAATTTTATTATCATAATTAAGGATCTCAATCGAGTCTCCAGTTAATTGACTTTCTCCATTCCAAATTATAGGTTCATAAAATAGTTTAATCAATGAATCAGAAAAATTATAAGCTAGGGAATCACACTTGGCCTGCATTTCTGCTTGAAATAATTTAACATTTCGATAAGCATAAAAGCTTTTGTTGTTTTGATCGTCCTCTTTTAGTATTAAAGTATCACAAACTAAATAAAGAGTATCATCTTCGGAACCTTGGGCAAATAAGACATCTTCAGTAATGTATGAGAAGTTATTTTCACGATCGAAATAACCTCTTTCTCCACTAACTTTTAAATGCTCTTTATGATCCTCAAAAATAACATTATAAAAAGCCTCAGAAAGGCTATTCGATTTGTTAAAGTAGATACTATCCGCACTTAAGGCTTGCTGATCTTTTTGAAGAATGGCATTTTGTTCAAATTGGCCAATTTCTAATGTTTGATTATAAAATCCAGCTTCGCAGTATACTTTTTCCTCTTTTAGCTTAATGTATGTGGGGCCAAAAAAGTAAGATGTTTTAGAGTTTGTTGAATAATCTAAAGTGTCCGACTCAATATTGTATTCAGGGTTTTGAATACGAACTGAATCTTTAAGCTTTAAGTATTTAGTTTTAGTATTGTAAAAACCCTTTTTCGAGAAAATTTGAGAATCATCTTGTGTTGTATGTGCTCCATTAAGGTAATAGACGATGTTGTTTTCTTTGTCAAAAAATAATGTATTTGTTTTCAAAAGTGATTTTTCACTTTTCATTTTAACGTCACCTGATAATTTTCCAACTTTTCGAGAACCGTCATAAATCAACGAATCTCCCCAAGCTTTAGTTGTATTATTTTGATTGATATAAACTTCACCCCAAGCATTAAAGTCATGTGTTTTTCCATTTACTTCAGCACTATCACAGAATAGTTTAGTGTCGTCAAATTTTAAAATTACGTTACCTACAAGTTTTTGATGATCATCAGTACGTCCTGGTTTTAATTCATTTGCGCTTAAAATCTCAACAACCTCCTTTTGAGCCAAAAGGAGGTTGTTAAGTAATATTATAATAAATAAAAGTTTGTTACGCATTTATTTTTAAACCACGCATTAAAGTTTGAGTTCTATCTGGACCTACAGAAACAACAGTTATAGGGACTTCTAGTTCTCCTTCTAAGTATGTGATGTAATCATTTAATTCATGAGGTAATTCAGCTATGTCAGATAGCTCTGTTAAATCTTTATCCCAGCCCGGTAATGATTTGTAGTTGGCAGAAAGATTTTCTTCATCAATGTTATAAGGGAAATGTTCAACCTTTTCACCTTTGTATTGGTAAGATGTACAAACTTTTAATTCTCCAAAAGCAGATAAAACATCAGCTTTAGTCATGATCAAATCAGTAACTCCGTTTAACATGATAGAATATTTAAGAGCAGGTAAATCTAACCAACCACATCTTCTTGGTCTACCGGTAGTAGCTCCAAATTCGTGACCAGCTTTTCTTAAATCTTCACCAGATTGATCATGTAATTCAGTAGGGAACGGTCCACTACCAACACGAGTACAGTAAGCTTTGAAAATTCCATAAACTTTACCAATTTTGTTTGGAGCAACTCCTAAGCCAGTACAAGCACCTGCACAAACAGTATTTGATGAAGTAACAAATGGATAAGAACCAAAGTCGATATCTAAAAGTGAACCTTGAGCTCCCTCAGCTAGAATTGTTTTTCCAGCTTTCATTGCTTCACTAATATAATGCTCGCTATCGATGAAAGTTAATTCCTTAAGTGTGTTTAAAGAAGCCATCCATTTTTCTTCTTCTTCTTTGAAATCATATTCGAAATCAAATTGCTTTAACATTTCAACATGTTTAGCAACCAAAGCATCATAACGTTGTTGGAAGTCAGCCAATTCTAAATCACCAACTCTTAATCCGTTTCTACCCGTTTTATCCATATAAGTTGGTCCAATTCCTTTAAGAGTTGATCCAATCTTATTTTTTCCTTTAGCAGCTTCAGATGCAGCATCTAAAACTCGGTGAGTAGGAAGAATTAAGTGTGCTTTTCTTGATATAACTAATTTATTACTAACGTCTACATTTAATGTTTTAAGTTCGTTTATTTCCCTTTCGAAAATAATAGGATCCATTACAACACCATTTCCAATAATGTTTATCGTGTCTTCATGAAAAATTCCAGAAGGAATAGTATGTAAAACATGTTTAATACCATCAAATTCTAAAGTATGACCAGCATTTGGTCCACCTTGGAAACGTGCGATGATATCATACTTAGGGGTGAAAACGTCAACAATTTTACCTTTTCCTTCGTCTCCCCATTGTAATCCTAATAATACGTCTACTTTCATTTTATGTGTTGTATAGCTTTATTATAAAGCAATTATGATTTAATACATTTTCCGTTATTACACACTCCGTAAACAGTTAAGGAGTGGCTTTTAATTTCAAACTCGGTAAAGTTTTTTAAATTTTCCATTACTTGTCCTAATCGGGGATCACAAAATTCAATAACTTTCCCACAATTCTGACAAATTAAATGATCGTGATTGGCGTAGCCAAACGCTTTTTCAAACTGAGCGTGATTCGATCCGAACTGGTGTTTGACTACCAAATTACAATCCATCAACAGGTCTAGAGTGTTGTAAAGCGTAGCTCTACTAACACGATAGTTTTTTGCCTTCATGTTTTCATAAAGGGTTTCAATGTCGAAATGATTTTTGTAGGAGTAGATTTCATCAAGTATGGCGAAGCGTTCAGGAGTTTTCCTGTGACTATTTTTTTCTAGAAACTCGGTAAATATTTCAGTTACCTTGCCTTGAATCTCAACACTCACTTTTTACCAGATGTTATTAGGCTACGAAAATAGCAAAAAAGAAAAGTAGAACCAATAATATCAATTAGTATTGTATAATACTTATTAACAGTTGTGCGAAAGTAATTTTTTTATTATTTCCGCTCAAAAGTTAAAATGAAAAGCTAAAGCACTTTTTTTTCATGATCAATCAAATATAATTGGTCAATTGTGTTTAGTATGTTTCGCAAAACATTACCTTTTTTGGCTTGAAAATTAAAGTCTAAAGTAACATCAAAAGTATTTTGAGTTTGTATCTCAATATTTTCCATAACTTTTTTAAGAATTGCAAACCTTTTAGCCTTTCTTCCTAAACGATCATCTTCAAGTGCCTTTTCCTCAAGTATAGAAGGATAGTTCCTCAGGTTTGCATCAATGAAAAAGTAGTTATTAGAGGCTACTGTCTTTGCGTTTTTTGAGGTGTTAGCTAAAGATTCGATCGGGTTTATCCCTTGAGAAAGGTTTGCCGCTAGGGATTTTTCAGATGTAATTACTCCAACCTTATCATTGAAGTATAAGTACATTGGAATACCAATTGCTCTTTGACTTTGGATTACAAAATATTCGTTTTCTTTTTGTAAAAACGGAGATCCCGAAAATTGAGATAGAGTAGCTTTTAATGCTTCAGGGTCTTTTAAATCAAATCCCAAAGTCATTTTGGGAACTATTTTTGATTTAGGAACAGAAACAAATCCTGAATCCGAGTTAACCATTTTATATTCAGTTACACTTCCTAAATCCGAAAAATTGAAGCAAAAACTTCCTCCAAAACAGGCCAAAACCGGTCTTGTAGAAGCAAGTATCATTTGCGCCTGAATAGGCAGATCTTTTAATGAGTCTAATACATGATCAATGTTGAATGAAAATGTAGTTAACCCTAAATGTTTACCAGGAACGACCTTATTTATTTCTGTGTTGTATTTTTGAATGATGTTTTTGTATCGTTTTTTGTAATCATTAAAAGCTTCATTTTTAAAGTTCTCAATCTTAACCCTAATTTTGTCATCATTAAAAGCAACATGACCGATTGAATAAAGCCCTTCTAATTGATCCGCTAATTTATTTGTAGGAAGAGCAGATATTGAATTACTAGCTAAAATAGCGTTCTGTGAAAGCATGAAGCTAATATCTTCACTACTTTGATTAAACACTTTAAAATGTTCTGTATTGGCCAATTGATTTTCAGGAGATAAATTAAATAACTCAACCAACTTCTCCTTTACTTCATTTTGTTTGTTGAAGTTTCCTGATTTTAATCCAATTACAAATTCGTTATTCCAAGCTAAAATAAAACCTTCAGTACCATCAATGAAATTCAAACCACTCTCTTCGTATTTTTCGTTTCCTGATATTTTAGTGATAAAAATTTCAAATAAATTAGCATTCGATAATTTAATGCACCCACCCGAAATACCAGATGTTAAATCTTCGGTAGTCGTAAACATGTAAAGGTCATCTGTCAAGCTAATTCCTGTTGCAAATGGGTTCGAAGCGACTTCTTCCCAATATTTAGAAAGCGAATCGTTATCGTTCTTGTTGTTTTTTAAGTCTTTAATAAATTGATATTCACCTAATTGATCAATCCTTGCTTTGATGCCTAAATTAAATGGGTTTAGTTGTAGAACTAAACCACTTTCTTTAGGAATTGCTTTAAGGTGGGCTGGAGTATTAGAGCATGATGCAAGAAAGATCATCGAGCAAACTACACTTAGAATAGAAAATCGTTTTTTGAACATTATTTTTGACTTTTAGAAGGTCAAATGTAAAGCTTAAATTTTCAAAAATGAATTGAAAATAAAAGAAAATATAGGATTTAGAAACTACTTTTTAAGTGATTTTGAAAAAGATTAATAAGTCTCAAAAAGCCTTTGTGTATTTAGTTTAACGTAACTTTGAAGTATGAATTATTTATCAGTATCAGATTTATCAAAATCATTTGGAGAGTTAAAGCTTTTTAAAGGTGTTTCTTTTGGATTAGAAAAGGGGCAAAAGGTTGGACTTGTAGCCAAAAATGGTGCTGGAAAATCAACTCTTTTAAATATTTTATTGGGTAAAGATATTCAAGATGAAGGTCAAGTTGTTTTTAAAGACGAATTAAGTGTTTGTTTATTGGAGCAAGAACCTTCTTTTGGAGATGCAAAAACAATCGAAGATTATATTAATGATTCACAAAATCCCGCTATTCGATTAATCCATAGATACGAGCAATTATTAGAAAGTGGAGATACTGAAAGTAATGAGTTTACAGAAGTAATTGAAAAAATAGACGAGCAAAACGCTTGGGGAGTAGATGTTATAATAAACGAAGTTTTAACAAGTTTAAAATTTCCAGATAAAAAGATGTCTGTTGTTAAATTAAGTGGAGGGCAAGCTAGGAGATTAGCATTGGCTAAAGCTTTAATTGATGAGCCGGATGTTTTGTTTTTGGATGAGCCAACCAACCACCTTGATTTTGATATGGTGGAGTGGCTTGAAAAATATATTGCAGATAGTAACTTAACATTATTACTGATTACGCATGATAGATACTTTTTAGATAATGTATGTAGTGAGATAATCGAGTTAAGCCCTGAAGGGATTTATAATTACAAAGGTGATTATGAATACTATTTAACCAAAAAGGCTGAACGAGAAAACAATGAATCTGTCGTTGCGAATAAGGCTAAGAACTTATTTAAAACAGAGTTGGATTGGTTAAGAAAGCAACCAAAGGCTAGAGGGACAAAAAGTAAGAGTAGGGTTGACGCAGCTTATGAGTTAGAGAAAAAATCTAAAAATGTTAGGGTTAACTCTAACCTTGAGATTTCTTCAGTAATGACCCGAATGGGAAGTAAAATTATTGAAATTGAGGAACTGAATAAAGAATACGGAGATTTAAAAATATTAAAAGATTTCACTTACTTCTTTAAAAGAGGGGAGAAGGTTGGAATCATTGGGAAAAATGGAACTGGGAAATCAACATTCTTAAATCTTATTACAGGGAAGGACGATGCATACAAAGGTTCCATTGAAGTTGGAAGCACAGTAAAGTTTGGTTACTACAATCAAAAAGGATTGAAGTTTCGAAACGACATGAAAGTAATTGATGTTGTTAAGGATATTGCTGAAATTGTTCAAACAAAAGATGGGTCGAAAATTACGGCTAGTCAAATGTTAACGCATTTTCAATTTGAGCCTAAAAAACAACATACGCATGTTGAATTATTATCTGGAGGAGAAAAGAAAAGATTGTATTTGGTTACCGTGTTGATGGAAAATCCAAACTTTTTAATTTTGGATGAACCTACCAATGATCTTGATTTAGGCACGTTAACAGCATTAGAAAACTATTTATTAGATTTTAACGGATGTGTAGTAATCGTATCACATGATAGATACTTCTTAGATCGTATATGTGAACACTTATTTGTTTTTGAAGGAGAAGGTAAAGTAAGAGATTTCCCAGGGAATTATACGGAGTATAGAGAGCATGAGAGATTAAATCCTGTTACTGAAACTACTAAGGTTAAAAAGGTACAGAAGGCTATTTCTCAAGAAGTGAAGACTAAAGTAAGTAAGTTGACTTATAAGGAGAAGATTGAGATGGAAAAGTCCGCCAAAGAATTAGAAAAACTAGAAACCGATAAATCTAAATTGGAATTTAAATTGTCATCTGGTGATTTATCAGGACAAGAGATAAACGATGTTTCGATTGACTTGGGGAAATTGATGGAGAAGATCGAGGAGGTTACTATGATTTGGATGGAACTTGCTGAGAAAGACGAAGCATAATGAAAGTGTATTATTGCATATTACCTGATGGTTTTGACTTTTTTAGTCAAGACGGACTATTGGATGGTTTACCTGAAAATATTACCTCAAGGTTAAGCGATAACAATTCAATTAAAAGAATGCTGAGCTTAATTGGTTGGCACTTACTTAAAAATGTTACTTCATTCAACTTTTTAAAAACTGTAGATTTTGAAGAAAAAGGAAAGCCCTTTTTTCAAAATTCAGATTTGTACTTTAATATTTCAAATACAAAAAACATTGTTACATTGGCTATCGGTAGTGAAAGAGTAGGCGTGGACGTTGAGAAGTTGCGCGAACCTCGCGAAATCATCTATCAAAGAGTATTTTCTGAGAATGAAATTCAATCTATTGAAGATTCATATGATAAAGCAACCCAATTCACTCAATTATGGACAAGGAAAGAATCAGTTGTTAAACTCTTTGGCGGTGGAATTTCTATGGGGCTAACAACGTTTTCTACGCTTGAAGATTGCGTAAAAGCTTTTAAGAATAAAGTTGCTATTCAAAAAGTATTAATACCAAATTACATTTGCCATTTAAGCACTTATCAGAAAGTGAAGTTAGAGGTTGAAGCCATTAATCCACGTGATTTAATTTAGATCATAAAAAAATTGTCTCACCTAAGTGAGACAATTAACCTAATACTAACTTTATTAAAAACTACTTGAACAGCTTACGTTAAATACTTACTATGGTTACGACTTCAAATCATCTAGTTAAGTTTTCAAAATATACATAGCAATGATGTTGGTATAATTCTTTAATAACTGGAGTTAGATACTTAACAATCTCAATGTTTATTTTTTCAACTTATCATTATATTAGGTATCGAATAGTTCTGTTTTTAAAATAACTTCAGCAATCTTCACATTCTTTTATTGAGATTCTTTACCAAAGATTAATATATATTTTAATAGCAGATTAAAATTAATTCTAAGCATAGAATCTTTCTAACCCCGTCTGGAATTATTAAGTTTCAACTAGTGATTATGATTTCCTCCTAAAGTAGACTTTGCTATTTAAATAATTAAGTACACTTAAGTCATCCAATGATTCGAACTTTCTAACTTAGTTTAAAACCATTTACGAAAAATGCTAGCGAAGTAGGGACTGCGATAAAATAAAGAAACATCTTTTTTTTATTGATTGTGCTATGAATTTAAACAAGGCACTGTATGATTTTATTGACTTAATAGTAATTAAATAAAGCGGCCCTATTTGTTGAACTACATATTTGGTAACATGATTAATTTCGTTGAAAAGCTAAATAATTTTCAATGACATTATTAAAAGTAGTTATTACATTGTCGCTTGGTATTTTGGCGGCAGAGTTTAATTCGTGCTGATCTAGTTTAAATTGTTGTGATTGGATTATATAGGGCATAAAAACATCAATATGTTTCATCACTTTTAATGGAATGGCACTTGTTTGATCTGCAGGAATGAATTTTGGAGGCGGGACCTTTAAAAGGTTAGATGCATGAATAAGTAAATCCTTGAAATTGGTGTTTTCTTGATGCGTTATTTGGTATGTTTTACCAATAGAAATTGAATCCTCTCCAATTGCTAACATTTTATCTACGAAATTATTTACAGGTATAATGTTAATAGAAAAGGAATTGTCAACGGGTAAAGCACTTAAAATTTGTCTTGAAAGTAAAATAATGAACTTGTAAATAACACTACTAGACGAAATTTCACCAGTTTCAGAGCTTCCTGATATTATAGAAGGTCTGTAAATTGTGTATTTAATATCCTTAAACAGTAACTCAGCTTCAAATTTAGTTTGTTCATACGTATTATTGAAATCTCTTTCCTTACCCTCCATAACCCTACTAACATAAGCTGTGCTAATATGATGAAAACGCTCAAAATGTTCACCTGCTTTTTTCGCCAAAAGCATACATGTTTTGGTTCCTTCAACATTAATGGAATGTGCTGTTTTATAGGGGAGATTAAATTTTATGGTAGCAGCAGTATGGTAAATCGTATTTATTTTACTCGCTAACTCTTCAAATGCATCTTGATTCAAGTTGAACATCGGCTCCGTTAATTCTCCCTCTATCGGAATAATACGATTCAGTATTAAATCAGAGTTTGCGGCAAAAAGTTTCTTACACCTATCAACTGCTGATAAGTTTTTTTTGCTGCGAATTAGTAAGAAAACCCTATTGTTTGGGTTTTCTAACAATTTAGATACTAAATATTTCCCTACAAAGCCAGTAGCTCCAGTTACAAAAATGTTTTTCATTCTATTTAGTTATGTTTTGAAAAAAAAAGTCATTTAATCTTTCTACACTTTTTTTTGCTCTAGTTATATTAGTGTGTGTTCGTGAAAGTTTAAACCCTTTTACTATTCCCTGAATTATATTTTCTGTGGGATTTTCAGGGTTTCTTTTAATGATGAACGGCTTCTTTATTTTTAAGTTTAATTTCTGACTTTCAAAAGTAGCAATATACTTCCTCATAGGACCGTCTTCAATTATAAACGGTGCTAAAGGCGCTTTGATTTTTCTTTTGCCATTACCCCAATTTTCTCCAGTTTTTATTCTGTTTATTTGCATTTCAGAAACAGTAAAAAGCGAACTTATTTTTCTTAATGAATCTCCTTTTTTTATGAGATTTTTTATTAATTTAATTTGGTCAGTTTTTAACTTACTGTTGGGATACGTTTTATCAACAAATATCAAATTAGATAAATGAAGGTTATGTCTATTACCGTCTTTATAACTAATATCTTTATTGGTGATTTTTGAATTAGTATCTTTTAGTTTAAAAGTTATGGCAACTAATAGACCTGCACATAAATTTTGAAGTTTCCCTTTATCATCAACTAAGCTTACCCTTCCGTGAGATGAAATATTATTTTTTTTAAAATGTAATTTTATTTCTTTTAAGTAATTCTCGTTTTTTTCGGACTTGATTTTTTTCTTTGGCGAACTTGTTCTGTAAACACGTCCTGATTCACTAATATGATAGGAACTAAATTTAGGGATTAATTTAGCTTCCTCTTGGTTGATAATCATTTTTAGCATCGTTATTAGGGTTTTACTTTTCTATCCTAAAGTTTGAGTGTTCAAGAACTCTTCTATAAAGATATAACGACTTAGTAATACAAACAATAGGAAACGGTTGTATTATTTAAGTTCTATTATTAGTTAAATCTATTACGTATTTCGTGAAAGCGCCAAATATGTTTAATTAGAACTTCTCAAATAAGATTAAATGTTAGTGAATTATAAAGTAAATCGAATACAAAATCCGTCTTATCCAATGAGGTTTATTAATTAGAATTTTGTCATTGTCATTAACGTTTTGAGTAAAAATCGTATTTCATCCTATTTTTTTAAAGGTTGTTTCAAAAAGAATCTTATTAAAAGTTTTCATCAATTTCCCCATACGGTTCGTTGGTAATGGCTTTTTATTAGCCACTTTTTCTTAGTTCAGTAAGTTCTTTTTGAATAACCTTTTTTCTATTCGCGTTTTTAGTTCCATTTACCACAGGTGTTATTCTTTATAACCCTAATCATTAATGAGATAATATTGTTCATACTTGGATTCCCTTTAGCAATACTATTGTTTTGCTATCAATAATAATGATTTTTGATTATTACTCTTTTTACCTAAATCATTACTGGGTATAAAAAGGAGTGCTGGTGAAAAGGTTTTCATTTTAATCAACGCTTTAACGATTATTTGGAGTGAATGGACAATAGCTAAGAAAAATTGTTAAAAACACCAAAGCCCCGATTTCTCGAGGCTTTATAATCATTTTGTTATATCAGATTGTATATCAGTCCGTTCTAACAAATATAAAGATAGATTAGTTGAGGTCTTCATTGCTTTAGCAATTGCTAAAACGATTTATTTAACTGTTCAAATGTGCGAAAATAAAACTGAAGCGTAAATATTCATCATGAAAAGGCCTTATCTTTATGTTAAATCAAAGTTATTGAAGATCAAATGGTTAAAAAGATAGTTGTCGTTGGTTCAGGTGCATTAGCAACATTATATGCAATAAGGTTTTCTGATTACTTCAATGTCACAATGTTAGGAAGTTGGCACGAAGGTATAAATGCGCTTAACAAGAAAGCTATTTTAGTTGAAAGCGATAGTGAGGTTATCGCTGAAAACATATTTGCAACGACTAATTGGTTAGATTCTGAAAAACCCGATTTGGTGGTTTGGTTAACAAAAGGCTATAAAAACTCAAATGCACTTAAAGAGTATTTAAAATTGAACTGGCAAAGTCCAATTTTGATTCTTCAAAACGGATCTGGACAAAAAGAACTTTTTAAGTCGGTTTTAAATGCTGAGCAAAATATTTATTTAGGAACAACTACACAAGGAGCTAAATTGAAAGGTCCTGGAAAAGTTGAAAATACAGGGAACGGAAACCTAATTTTGGAGTCTAATGAATTTTTACAATCTTTTTTCGAGAATACACTTCCTACAATTCAATTTGAAGAAAAAATAGGAAAGAGTATTTTAAAGAAATTAGCAATCAACGCTGCTATAAATCCAACGGCCGCAATTTTTAAAGTCAAAAATGGAGAGGTTGTTAATGGTGAAGCTGGAATGTATTTAATTAAAATAGCGAAAGAGGTCTTTCCATACTTTTTAGCACGAGGTTTGTTTAGTGAATTTTCGGAATACGAAGATTTATTGAATAAAATAGCCAAGGCTACAAGTGAAAACGTAAATAGTATGTGGGCAGATTTGGATTCTGGAAGAGGTACTGAAATTGATTCAATTTTAGGTGTTATTAATAAAGAATTAAAAAGTGATTTCATATCAGAAATAATCAAGCAATTAACCCTCTAGTTTACTGAATAAAAGTTTAATATATTTCAGGTGACTTATTACAAATACAATTAACAAAAGCTTTTTAACTTATTATATTATTTGTGAAGTTTTGATTTTGCAAATACATCGATACTTAGATGCCATCTAAATCAGATATTCGCTTTTACAAGATTGTAGCATCAGGTTGTAACTCTAAAGCCTTTTTATACCTTATTTTCCATTAAAAGCTTCACTAATTATATGTTATTCATTATTGATCGAACAAAACGTTTATCGTTGTTTGATAAAACCAACGTCATGAATTATTAACAGCTTTTTTTCAATTTGTAAAACTGTTCCCGTTTTTTACTTCGATTAGATGAAATAGTTGCATATTTTTGGAATAGTAATTGAATGAAACTTTAAAAATCATAAAATGAAAAAAATATTAATAGGAGTAGCAATTCTTGCCTCAACTGGTGTGAATGCGCAATTGAACTTAAATAAACTAAAAAACAGTGTTAAAACTCAAGTTGAAACACCAACAGCATCTAAATTAACAAACGATGAAGTGATTAGTGGCTTAAAAGAAGCCTTAAGTGTTGGAGTAGATAATGCAGGTAAGTCAGCTAGTGTAATGGATGGTTTTAATAAAAACGATCTAATTCGAATTCCCTTTCCAGCAGAGGCTGAGAATATGCAAAAAAGTTTGCGTAAAGTAGGAATGGGAAAGCAGGTAGATGAATTTGAACTTGTTTTAAATAGAGCCGCTGAAGAAGCAGCTAAGGAGGCGGCTCCATTGTTTTTATTGGCAATTAAATCAATGTCTGTAAAAGATGGTTTATCAATTCTAAAAGGAGAAGATAACGCGGCTACAAGTTATTTAGAGGAAAGCACAAAAGATTCTTTATATACTACATTTAGACCGATTGTAGAGAAAGCTTTACAAACCGTTAACATTACAAAGTATTGGTCTCCATTAGCGTCTGGGTATAATAAAATTCCATTAACAAAAAAGGTTAATCTTGATTTGGAAGATTATACAACAGAAAAAGCAATGGAAGGTCTTTTCAAACTTTTAGCATTGGAAGAGAAAAAAATTAGAGAGGAGCCTGCAGCAAGAGTTTCTGATCTTTTGAAAAAGGTTTTTGGAGCGTAAGACAGTACCTTTAAAAAGGTAGTGAATACCTCGAAAAGGGTAGGCTGTATAGGCGTTTTACCCTGTTCGAGGTATTGGGTAAATTTAGTGTCCTTGGTAGTTTTGTATTCGAAACTAAAGGACACTAAAACAAATGAAAAATTTAATTAAGGGAGTAGTAATTGCGAGTGTCATTTTTACATCATGTAAAGAAAAAGAAGATGATAAAACAGATTTAGGAGCTCTAAAGTCGGCGACTAAAGTAACGTATGCGAACATTGCTTTCGCCAACTATTCAGATGCTCATTCAGAAGCAAAAGAGTTGAAAATTGCAATTGATGCATTTGTAGCAAACCCATCAGAAAGTACACAAAATTCGGCTAAAACAGCATGGAAAGAAGCACGAGAGCCTTATGGATTAACAGAAGCTTTTCGTTTTTCTGAAGGACCAATTGATGATTCCGATGGGCCAGAAGGATTATTAAATGCATGGCCATTAGACGAGGGGTATATCGATTACACAGCTTCCTCAGATTCTGGTATAATTGAAAGAACAGCAAGTTTCCCAAGTATTTCAGCTTCTATTTTAGAAGGTGCAAATGAAGAAGGTGGAGAAACAAATGTTGCAATTGGTTATCATGCAATTGAGTTTTTACTCTGGGGACAAGATGACGCGGATGTTACCTTAAAAACACCTGGTTCTCGTTCATATACTGATTACTCAACTGACGAAAACGCTGCTCGAAGAGGAGAGTACTTAAAAGTATGTGCAAATTTATTAGTTGATCAATTATTGGAGTTAAAGGAAGAATGGAATCCATCAGAAACTAATAACTTTAGAAAAGAATTCTTAGCAATGGATAATGACGCTGCTCTTCAAATTATCTTAACTGGAATTGGAATATTAAGCAAAGGTGAGCTAGCAGGAGAACGAATTTTTGTCGCCCTAAATAACCAAGATCAAGAAGATGAACATTCATGTTTTTCTGATAATACGCACCGCGATATTATTTTAAATGCCCAAGGAATTAGAAATATTTACGTAGGTGAATATGAGGGCGTTGATGGGACTGTTACAAAAGGAACTTCTTTAGAAGATGTAATAAAAGAGGTTAACGGTGATTTAGCTTCGGAAATGTCGGCTTTATCAAAAGAGTCAATCGAAAATGTAGAAGGTATTGAAATCCCATTTGATTTTGCTTTAACTCAAGAAGTTGTTGGAGGAAATGGCCCAATAATGCAGTCGGTATTAACACTTCAAGATCAAGGTGATAAAATAGCAGAAATAGCCGCAGCATTAGGTTATACCATTTCTGTTGAGTTACCCGAATAACGGTTTAAAATGAAATTACGATTAAACTTTAAAATGCAACTAAGTATCTACTTAGTTGCATTTACTGTTATTAGTTGCACTAAAGATGAAGTGACGGAAATAAGCCTAAATAAAGTAAACTATGATCAGTTTTTGGGCGGAAATAATTCCATTATTAATTCTTCCGAAAATGCGTTTTCTTTTCCAAGTCCTGGTTTAACAGGTATGGATGAATTGAACTTTTTCGTTGGGAATTCATTTTTTAATAAGAATTGGGTGTCAGCTCCTGCTAGTGCAACAGCTAGAGACGGACTAGGTCCAACTTTTAATGCTAAAAATTGTTCAAGTTGTCATTTTAAAGATGGGAGAGGTCGTCCCGCTAGTTTTGATGGAGAACTTGGTACTGGTTTATTACTTCGTTTTAGTTTAGGAGAGGAGAGTGATGGGTCTCCTATTCATCATCCCGTTTACGGAAGTCAATTACAAGACGATGCTATTTTAGGTGTTGAAGCAGAAGGTCAATTAGGAATAACTTATTTAGAAGAGTCCGGAGGATTTCCTGATGGTGAAGTTTATTCTTTAAGGAAACCAAGTTACTTCGTTAAAAACCCAAAATTTGGCTCATTAGGTAATATTAAGATGAGTCCAAGGATAAGTAGGCAGTTAATTGGATTGGGGTTGCTAGAAGCTATCTCTGAAGAAGAGATATTAGCAAATGAAGACGAATTTGATGCTGATCAAAATGGCATATCAGGAAAGGCTAATTATGTTTGGGATGATTTAAATCAGCGTTATAGTTTAGGGCGATTTGGATGGAAAGCCGATCAGCCGAGTATTATTCAACAATCATCTAAAGCTTTTTTAAGAGATTTAGGAATTACCACTCCATTGTATAAAATTGATAATTGCCCAGATGAGCAAATTGATTGTGGTAATGCAGAAAACGGAGGGACTCCAGAAATTGACTCAGCAGATTTTGATAAAGTAATACTTTATGTATCTAATCTTGCTGTGCCTGCTCAAAGAAATTCCGATGATGAAATTGTGCAAAAAGGTAAAGGTTTATTTAAAAATATAGGTTGTATTAATTGTCATGATAAGACAATGACAACATCAAGTCATCCGATATTTCCGCATTTTAATAATCAGTCAATTCAACCTTATTCAGATTTGCTATTGCATGACATGGGAGAGGGATTGGCAGATAATATGCCCGTTTTTGCAGCTACAGGATCGGAATGGAGAACTGCACCTTTATGGGGAATTGGTTTGATAGAGACGGTGAACAATCATACATATTATTTACATGATGGAAGAGCTAGAAATCTTACCGAAGCAATATTGTGGCATGGTGGAGAAGCGGAATCAATAAAGTTGGTATTTAAATCATTATCGAAATCAGATAGAACAGCATTAATTACATTTTTAGAATCTATATAGCGCCGGTTATGAAGAGTAGAATTTTAGTTTTTATATTAACAATAATTGTATTAGTAATTGCTTGTAAAAAGCAAAAAAAGGAATATGATAGCTATAATCAAACAGCATTGATAAATAATTGGGCAGACAGTCTTTACCTTCCCGCAATAAATGAATTTTATCGCTCAGTAAAGAGTATAGATGTTTTAGTTACTGAATATGCTTTATTTAAAGAGAGTAGTAAACTTCAAGAGATAAAAACTGAATGGAAAGTTGCTTCTTTGCTGTGGCGAGGAATTGAACCTTTTATAATTGGTGATTTAAAAAATTCATTTATTTCTTATCGTTTAACAACATTTCCAATTGATACTGCCGATGTGAAATCACTTTTAAATGATGAAATGCTTAACGCTGATCTCCTGAATACGAAGCCAA
The DNA here is from genome assembly GCA_905182585.1 of uncultured Flavobacteriales bacterium. Taxonomy (GTDB): domain Bacteria; phylum Bacteroidota; class Bacteroidia; order Flavobacteriales_C. Next base: position 2,255 of record CAJJCC010000020.1, on the reverse strand, counting down.
GTGATAATGTAGGTTTATATTGTTTAGAGTATCTATTGTTTTCAATTCATTTAGATAAGTCCGGTTCTTATTACGACTTATTATCTTTGGTATCTAAGGATGTATTAAAGAGTATAGAGAGGTTTAAATTAATATCGGATAACAGTATTGATGATTTCCGTAGTTCTAAGGGATATAGCCTAAGTTCTACAATTGGACAAGTTTTAAATCAAGTACCAGTAATATGTGAAAGTACTTTACGCTATAAAATTGGAATACCAATTGGTTATTATGATTATGTAGAAATGGATGATAGAATGCTTGAAGCATGGAGATCTAAAACTTCTTTTGAAACAATAAATAAAACAATTAATACGCTTAAAAATGTCTTTTATGGCGTAAATGGAATTGGTTTAGAGGAATATTTGATTGAAAAAGGGGAGGTTGAGTTAGTTCAAAAAGCAGATGATTATTTTAATGAGACTGAACTGATTTTAAGTGAAATATCTAAACCGTTATTTGGTCAGTTGATTTTGAACGAAACAAAATTAACAGCGTTAAGGTTATCCTTTAAAAAAATACGATCACTTTTTATTATTGATATAAGCCCAACACTGGGTTTTAATATTACATTTTCTGATGCAGATGGTGATTAAAAACCAGCCTTTTTTTCACTTATAAAAGGTTCCAATACCCTTGAAAAGAAATCGTCTTCTTCTATGAGAAAAGCAATAAAGCAGTTAATTTAATTAGAACTTTTAAAATGGTGTTTTCGTCTAGGTTAGAAAGTAAGGCGGTGCCGTAAAATTGCCTAGTTGAATTAAGCCCTCTTTGCTTAGGTTTAGTTTAAGTAATCAATATATTTATGTAATAATCGAAAAGGGTGTTGAACTGTCACATTATTGAAATAAGGTTTCGCTTTCGAAAACTAACTCATGTTGAAGTGAATTTAGGATAAAGGCTAATTTAAAGATTGTCTTCATACTTCGTTAAAAAGGTGAGACGCATGAACTATATAATGCCTAAATCTTATTTGCTGCGAATAAGATTTAAAAGTTTGTCAACTTGTCTGTTGAAGTCTTCTGATATTTTAAAAGGATAAACAATTAAAGTAAAAATCAATGTAATTAATACACTTCGAACTGGTAAATCGATGATCCAATTTACCGAAGGAATTAGTTGCTGAATAAAGAATACCCCAATCCCAATAAAAATCATTAAAACAGTTTCCTTTGTAAAAGGCTGCATTTTAAACTTAACAAGAATAAAGATGAATTTTAATAAATTATGAATTGTGATAGAAATTAAACTCGCTATTCCAGCTCCAATAATTCCATATTCAGGAATAAGAAGGTAGTTGGTGAAGATTATCAAAATAGTAAAGGCTAGTAGGAAGTACGCTTGCCATTTAAATAACTTAGAAACAGCAATGATAGAGCTGTTAAGTCCCATTACCATATTTGCTAATGCACCTAACCCTAAAAAGAAAACAACGTCTTTCCCGATGCTAAATTCATCAGGAATTAAGTTGAAAATATTGTCAATGTTGGCCCAAATCCCTATAAATATTAAAGACCCAAATAAAAGCTGATTGATACTGCTTTTAGCATATAATTCTTTGATCTTATTCAAATCATTGGCTTTCCATGCATCTGCTAAAAATGTTGTTGCAATACTAATTAAGGGTCTGGATGGAGCGATAATAACAGTACTAAATAACGCAACAGTTGCGTAAACTCCAGCCTGATTTTCACCCAACTCTTCGTTAACCATAATTGTGTCAATTGCAGTCACTATTGTTGCTCCTGCGTTATTTAAAATTCCAAATAGACTCACAGCTATCAATTCTTTTTTGAATTCACCTTTTACCTTGTGCTTAAAAGGTTTTAATTTTAACTCCTTATTCTGGTTAAGAATCCACAATAAACCAATTATAGGAACAAGAGTTGCCAAATAATAAATGGGAATAAAAAACTGAAAAGAAATTAGATTAAAGACGATTAATAGAATTCCCATAAGGATAAATACTCTCTGAACAAGTTCTTTCAAAAAAGTTCCAGCTACAGCATTGTATAAACCTCTATTATAAGTGTTTAAAATGTTGAATAAAGTGACACTTAACGTGAAGGGTAATATGTAGTGTAAATACTCTGAAAATATACGTGAATTTTCCTGGTTTTGGCTGACCAAGAAATCTTGAAAAAACACAAATATTAAGCAACACACCAAGAAACCAAATAAACTAACTAGTAGATTCAGTTTTAAATATCCATTGT
>CAJJCC010000019.1 GCA_905182585.1 uncultured Flavobacteriales bacterium | reverse complement strand
TTATATCTATAGCGGCATTTGCTGCTTCTATATCCAAGGGTACACTAGGAGTAGAAGTTCCTATTCCTACCTGTGCCGAAGCAGAATAAGCTAATAAGCTAATAAGCAATGTATTTAATATTTTCATTGGGAACGTTTTAAAAGGATATTTCCTTAGCCTCGCAAGCTAGTCTATCTTAAATGCCTCATGCTACTTATTCAGCTTTGTTTCACACAATGTTTCCGTATCTATATTCCTTTTTAAATCTTAAAAAAAGGTATAAAACAATACTATACAACTGAACTTAAATAACATATACACTAAAAGTGTATTTATAAAAAGCGTTTTTAACGTATAATTATTTCTCTCTCTCTCTAAAAGCACCCAAATACCCGTAAAATAAATTGGTTCAGATGTTCATTAAATGTTTCCAGAAAAAAAGACATTTGGATTTTAACGTACAAAAAAAAATAAACGGAAAACGATACTGGAATCACCTCCAATAACGCTCCGTTTATTTACAATTTACTTCCTGCAATTTATTTATCATGAAAATACAATTGGAAGAAAACCTACAAAACATAAACGTTAAATACAAAGAGGGAATCACCCAAAATTTTAGATGCACATAAGAAAATAACGGAAATTAAACCATGTTTGAAGTTTATAAAGCTCCTTCTTCCATTTTTAAAATGTGATTTTATAATAGCCTAATGGAAAAAACCCTAATTGATATTCATAAATCAAATCTCCACTACCTTCATCAAAAACTTCTCTAAAGATGTTTTTCTTATTTGTAATATTCTGAATATCCAATGCCCATTCTTGTGTTACTTTTTTATGGTTCAATCTAAATCCTAGTTTCAAATCAGCTCTATAATAATCGTCAAATTTCGATTCATAAATTGACGATTCATCAAAAACCGTTTTCTTTTGAAGTTTAGATTCTTCCAAGTCCAACGCTAAATAACGTTTTCCTCCGGCAATGGCTAATTTAAAATCTATTGTTAACACAGATCTCTTGGTTATTTTTACTTCATAACCTCCCAATAGATTAGCCGTGTATTTCCCATTAAATGTTGTATTCCTAATAACAGCATCTCCACCTTGATATTTAGAGTCGTATATCGAAGTATTGATTAAAAAGTAATATCCTTTTGAATACATCTTTTCCAAGGTCACCTCAATACCATAGTTTGCTCCTTTCCCTTTGTTTACTAAACTGTCCTCATCTTGAAAAACAAAATCCCCTCCAACATTAGCTAACGAGTAATAAGAGTATTCTTTTGTAGGGGTATTATAAACGGCCTGGTAATAAGCCTCTGTTTTAAACCTTAAGTTGGGATTAATCATATAATTATAACCAACCACGCCATGTACACTTTTGTTTAACCCCAAATCTTCGTTTGTTTTTTCACTCGAACCATCAACATAATTAGTTTCTAAAAAGTAAACCCTTAGTGGGTTTATCTGAGAATGTAATCCAGAGGCCAATGTAAACGATTGCTTTTTAGAAAAACGGTACTTCAGTCCTAATCTAGGTTCGATTGCTTGCGAATTATTAAGTGTTAATATTTGATGATGAATCCCTGTATTTACAACCAACTTCTCAGTTGGTTTATACCTGTATTGAAAAAATGATTGAACCAACACAGTGCTTCCTTTAAAATCAACAATAGGCAACCATTCTAAACGATTATTCGAATAAAACTCTTCTTTAAAGTCGGCACCGATTAACTCGGTATTCACACCCATTTTAATTGTTTTTTTTGAATTTATTTTAGAGTTTAAAACTGAATTTAAAGCATAACTTATTTGAGTGGATAGGTTTTTATAGGTTCTAAAGGGCAATAGCGTAACCAACTCTAACGAATCTGAAGTAATATCATTTTGAGTAGAAGTAACAGAAACCGTGTTACTCCAATATGTTTTATTGTTTAAAAACTTTCGATGATTCAAACCTACTACGCCTACATTTGTTCCAAATCGAACATCAGTTCCAGATGATGTAAACGTCCAATCGTCATCCTCTTTTTGGCTATCCAGTAATTCAATAAAACTCACCCCTCCAATACCAAAAAGCTGAAACCGTCCAAATTTTCCTTTTGTAGGTAAATCAATTTTAAAAGCGACATCTTGATATTGCGGTACAGCAGGCACTCCAAAACTTATTCCCATCGCATTAAAAATCCCAAGTGTTGAGTACCTGTAATTCAACACATAAGAAGCTTTGTTCTTTTTACTCAATGGGCCTTCCAGCCCAACTTCCAATCCATTAAAACCCATTTGACCTGTAAATTCAAACTTATCTTTATTTCCACTTCTCATTTTTAAATCAAATGCTCCCGCTATTCCATTTCCATATTCTGCAGGAAATGCTCCCGTTAAAAAGTCGGATCCCGATAAGTTGTTGTTGTTTAAAATCGAAATAGGTCCTCCTGTTGCACCCATTGAGCCGAAGTGATTAGGGTTAGGTATATTTACTCCATCTAATCTCCAAATAATCCCAAGTGGAGAATTCCCTCTTACAATAATATCATTTCGTTGATCTCCTGATGGAACAACTCCAGCATAATTAGATGCCATTCTTGAAACATCCTGATTGGTCCCTGCAAATTTTTGTGTTTGCTTTGGATTTAGTTTTATACTACTTGCTACAATTGCTTCATTATTTGCCTTCAATCTATTATCTACAACCGTTATTTTAACGGCCTCTAAACTAGTCACAGCTTCCTCCAAGGCAACATCAACAATTAATTCCTTTCCCGAATTAACAATTAAACTTCTTTTCAAAACAGGGTTATACCCCATAAAAGTAAATAGAATATCTACCCTTCCTACCGGAACGTTTTTTAACGTATAATATCCAAAAACGTCTGTAACAACTATATTTGATGAGTCTCCTGATAAAAGCTGCACCATTACTCCTGGAATTTCTAATTTCGATTCTGAATCAACAACTTTTCCTTTTACATTTTGTGTGAAATCTTGCGCAAAAACAATTAGGTTAAAACATATGAAAAAATAAAACAGGCTTTTCTTAATATTCATTTTGATAAAATTAGTCTACAATTTTAAAGGAAACATTTAAATCAAATAAATAATAGTAATATTTAACGAACGGTTTAATTTGCATGCTCAACGGAAAAAAGAAAATCATGAAACTAAATGAACCTTCAAACGTATATCACGCCATGAAAAGTACACCTTTCATTTTATTGCTGTTAATGCTCAGTACAACTACTTACGCACAAACAGATTCCTCTAATATAACCCCCACTACTTTTGATTGTGAAATCAAAACAAACGGTGTTTACTATGCGAACTTAGATGAAGATGCAAATATTTATATTCACTTTCATCAAAACGACACAGTTGTAACAACGAGTTCGATAAAGGATGTTGACTTGGCCTCTAAATTTGTAAATAAAAAGCTAGGTACCGGAATGCTATTTGGAAAATACTTTACAAGCGATCGTACTTGTAGCCTTAGAGTTAGAGCTAAAAATGAATATTCTAAAGTTAAAATGGACGGAATTATAAGAGACGATAAATTGGTTCTTACTGTTGTAAATATTACCGAAAACACTGCAAGAGATTTTGTTTTCCAATTTCATGAATTAAAAAAGTAATGGATAATTTCACAACAGAAGACAAGGGGGCTTACTCCATAATTACAACTTCGGAAGTAATAATACAAGATTTTAATCAAGCAAAAGAATACGTTTCTGGTGCATTTAAAATGGCTAAGAACCAATCCCATAACCACATCGTTTTCTCAGAGGAAAAAGTAATTTTTAAACTATCTGAAATAGCAATGTATGAACTGGCTTCTTTTTTAACTTTGGAGTTGGAAGATTTTCGCCACTATTCTTTAATCTGGCTTCCTAGCTCAGAAAACTATACATCAATGAAAATTTTGGAAATGTTATTCCCTAAAATAGGAATAACAGGAAAGGTTTGTAAATCGATGGAAGAAGCTTTAAATACAGTATCAGAACTCTTATCTGGTAATCAATAATAATTAACTCCCCCACTTCAATCGTTGAATTGAGAACTTTAACTTTAAACATGAAAACTCAAATTAAGGTTGATATTGTTTCTGATGTTGTATGCCCTTGGTGTTATATTGGAAAAAGAAGATTGGAACTTGCAATTGCACAATTAGAAAATGAAATAGATTTTAAAGTTGATTATATTCCTTTTGAATTAAATCCTGGAAGTGAAAATTCAAACCAACATCTGTTTGATTACTTAGCTGAAAAATATGGTTCGGCTGATCATGTTGAACAAATGAGTAACAAAGTTGAAGCCGTTGCGCACGATTTGGGTATAGAAATGAATTTTAAAAACATAAACTTCACAGCCAATACTTTAATGGCGCATCAATTACTGGAGTTTGTTACCAATTCACAAGAAAAATCAAAACTTAAAGAGGCTTTATTAAAAGCTTACTTTACCCATAACATTCACGTTGGTATTAAGGATAACCTCATTAAAATTGCCAAAGAAGCGCAGATTTCAGATGAGATTATTGCGCAATTTAATAATACCAACAATACGAAACAGGTTGAGGAAAGACAAAACAGCATTAAAAAAGCTGGGATTAACTCTGTACCGAGTTTTATTATTAACGACCAATTTTTAATTCAAGGCGCACAAGAAACTGAAGTGTTTATTAAGGCTTTTACTGATATTTCTAAAGAAAAATAAGATGGACGAAAAATTTATGAACGAAGCAGTTGAACTTTCAATTAAAGGAATGCTGAATAATGAAGGTGGACCTTTTGGTGCTGTGGTTGTGAAAAATGGGCTAATCGTAGGAAAAGGAAATAATAAGGTTACCTCTACTTTCGATCCTACTGCTCACGCTGAAGTAGTTGCGATTAGAGACGCATGTAAAAATTTAAACACTTTTCAATTAGACGATTGTATTATTTACACCTCCTGTGAACCTTGTCCGATGTGTTTGGGTGCTATTTATTGGGCAAGACCAAAAGCGGTTTATTATGGTTGTACCAAACAAGATGCTGCCGACATTAATTTTGATGATGATTTCATTTATAAGGAACTAAAAGTACCCATGACAGAAAGGAAAATACCCTTTAAACAACTTGGAAGAAAGAATGCGCTTAAAGCGTTTGAATTATGGAGTGAAAAACAAGATAAAGATTTGTACTAACAGTAAAGAAACTATTTAATTAGCTTTTTTACTGAAGCAAATATTCCTGAAAGAATAACCATTGAAATGCCTATTGGAATAAGCCATACTCCTATTGTTAATTGTGGAAAACCTAGTGCGTAGGTTAACATTAACGCGTGAACGGAGTTGAAAACAATCCAAATCACAGGAAGTACTAAAAGAATAATAACACCTAGTAGTTTAGCGATGGAAATTAATAATGACTTAATGATTCCGGCTGGAGAATAACCCAATAAAATCAGCATTCTAATTCGGTCTTTATTTTGATAAATCAAGCCTTTAATTTGAGATAAGCTTAACGCCATACTTAGGATTAGAATAACGAAACCAAACACAAATACAACACCTAGCGTAATTTTTAAAACGGTTTTACTTTTTTGAACCACTAATTGCTCACCATTTACGTCATAATCATTACGATCTAAATACCTGCGTAGAGTCTTCTCCCCTGAATCCTTTACTTTTAAAACAACCATAGAAACTCTTGTTTGTGTATTTCCTGATAATTCATGATTTGCATAATCCAAGAAGTTCCGTGGCACTAAAACACTTGAAATACGATCGGAAAACCCAACTACTCTTGCTTTATAACTTAAACGCTTTCCGTCCTTTGTTAGTTGTAAATCAACAGTGGCTTGCTTTATCGCTATTTTAGGAATAGGCGGTCTACCCTGACTGGGCAAAACAGCATGATTTAATAAGGTTAGAAATTGATTGGATATTATAACAGGTATTTCTACTTGCCCTTTTTCCCATTGAAAATCATCGGTGTCTGCATCAATAAAATCGGGTTTTACTGACGTGAAAAACATATCAAATCCATTTCCTGCAAAACGACCATAAACTCTGAAATCATTCGACCATAATTCTGCAACATCCTCAATGAAGTTTTGTTTTTTTAAACTAGCAATTTCATTCACCGAAAAATCAGGAGAGCTTAAACCTAAACTTGTAGAAACACCAACTTCTTTAGAGATTTGTAAATATTGAAATCCTTCTTCTTTTTCTGATTTATCCAGAATAAAAGAAACGTCATTAAATAATTGATAAACAGAGGCTATCAAAAAAGAACTTAATAAAATTCCAAAACCAGCAATTAACAAGCCCAGTTTGCTTTTACCTTGTAATAGTATGTTAACAATGTTCACTTTCATACTAAGCCATTCTAACCTTTTTAGTATAATCAAAATAACTATCCGAATATAAATTCGACAATATCAATCCTGCATTATTTTCAGCCGTAACAGCTTTAATTAGAGCAATTGCTTTTTGAGTATTCACTTCATCCAAAGCACTAAAGGGCTCATCAAGTAACAACCATGAAAAGGGCATACATAAAGCGCGTAATATTGCTATTCGTTGCTTTTCACCCCTTGACAAAAGAGCAACTTTTTTGTTTAACAACCCATGCACATCAAGACTTTTAGCCATTTTAACTATTTCGTCCTGAGTATATTTATTGGTCAACTGATTTTTAATTTGAATATTTTCAATTGCTGTTAATTCATCCAATAATTGAAGATCTTGAAATACAATCCCTATTTGATTACTTCTAAGCTTACTCCAATCTTCTTGTGATAAATTTAGAACAGACTCACCTTGTAATCTTAATTCACCTTTAAAGTCGTTTCTCATTCCGTACAAAATCCCCATTAAGGTAGATTTCCCCGAACCTGAAGGCGCCAAAATATGAATATAATTCTCAGGTTTAAAATGATGCTCTTTCTCCCAAACCTCTCCAACAATAGAGAAAGCTCCTATTAACGGACTTGGTGCTATGTTTTTTAAGTGAATTTCCATTTATAAAAATGCTGAAACCATAGGTCCTACAGCTTTTCCAATTCCTTGGAATAATTTGATGATAGAAATTAAACCATTATCCTTATTTGAAAAATTAATAGTTGTTTCACCTTTAACAATTCCATCTTTATTAACACCCTTCTCAGAAATAATGATGTTTTTTAAATTCCCAACACCTTCAATAAAACCTAAAGCTGCTGTTTTACTATCTCCTTGATTAATAATTCCTCCAATGTTTATATATGCTGATGTTCGGTGAGCTGAAATTAATTTAGTTAATTCTGGTGTTAATTTCCCCGTAAGGTTATTTAAAGCAGTGATGCCCTGAGGAGTTGTTGTTATAAACAAATGCTCCTCTTTTAGGGCAAAATATAATTCATCGTTAAGGTTTGAAAAACCTTCAATTTTAGGCAATGCTGATGCAAAAAGATTTAAAATCCCCTTCAATCGAGTTGGGTTTTTCACTGTTAAACCAATAGATAATTGAGGGGTTTTAGTCTTAATTGTCTTTTGAGTAACAATATCGTTACCTTCATCATCCATATCTGTAGTATTAATCTCCTTCTCTACCTCATCAAATCCGTTTACTAAAGCCAGTATATCTCCTTCAAAAAACTGTGACAATTGGTTTATTTTAAATTTAATTGGTGAGTTTTCCATTTGCTTATCCCAAGCTTTATCGATATTGTACTCTTTTAAAAAATCAACTAAACCTTCAGGTTTTAATGAAATACTAGAAGCGAATAATGGGTCTTGATTAGAAGCCATTGGCAATAACCCAGAAATATTATTCGGCTTATCAAACCCGTTGTGCACATTTATTTGGGTTGGAGTTAAATATTGTCGTTGAGATACTTTAATATTTCCATTGTTAAAATTAACCATGAATAGAGACTTAGCCCCTCTTATAGCTTCTTTTTTAATGTTTAAGGTTTCGAATAATTTAAATTTAAAAGCCATGTCTAACCCTGAATCAACCATGTTTACAAAATCATAATTCTTAAACCATGCGTTCAAATGCGCGTCATTATTTAAAGCATGAGCAAAAGTAGAATCTTTAGCCGCTAATGAATTAGCCGCTTCTTGTTTGAATAAACCTTCAGCTTCTTTTATTAAATCACCTCCAAATGCACCATAATAGTAAATAGCAGTAGTTTCATTCCAAACTAATTTATGCTCTAAAGTAATATCAGCTACTAAGAAACCATTATCAGATAACACTTGTACATCAAAATTCTTCTCAATATAATCAGCAAATAACTCACTATCATTTAAGGGTAAAATTGCGCCCATTTTCGCATCCATAAAATTGGATCCTGTAGCGAATAAATGATATTTAGTTAAGCGTTGAATTCCCGCATTTGCAGGATTTTTTATAAGATCTGATAATGGCCCACTCGCCACATCATCTGTTAAATCGTTGTTTGCAATTAAATCAAAAAAGGCATCACTAAATATCTCTTCTGTATTAATGTTTAATACAGCACACGCATTTGCAGGAATATAATTTGAATGTTGCACTTCTGCACTTCCACAAGAGGTAAAAAACGCTGCAACCGAACTTATACAAAACGAAGCAATAACCACGTTTTTCTTAAATAATTTAGCCATAAATATAGTTTGTTACAGCAACAAATGTAATAGATTAAGACTTGTGGTGAAAGTATATTAAGCGTTTTGTGCGCTTTTAAACTGGTAATCGTACAGTTTTTTATAATAGCCATCGGTAGAGAGCAATTCCTTATGTGTTCCTTCTTCTATTTTCTCTCCTTTATCGAGCACGATGATTTGATCAGCATTTTGAATCGTAGATAACCTGTGGGCGATGACAATTGAAGTTCTCCCTTCTGTTAATTTTTCAATGGCGGTTTGAATTAACTGTTCCGACTCTGTATCAATTGAAGAGGTAGCTTCATCCAAAATTAAAATTTGTGGGTTGTAAACGTAGGCTCTTAAAAATGCTAATAATTGACGTTGACCAACAGATAGAATGGCTCCTCGCTCCCGCACTTCATAATCGTAATCGCCATCCAAACTTGAAATGAAATTATGAACTCCAATTAATTTAGCTCCTGCTATTACTTGCTCTTTTGTTATGGTTTTATTTCTTAAAGTAATATTATTAAAGATTGTGTCGTCAAATAAAAAAACATCTTGTAAAACAACGGCTGTTACTTTTCTTAAATGTTGTAAAGTGAAATCGTTAATATTAAGGTCATCAATACAAATTGATCCTTTTTCGATTTCGTAAAACTTAGTAAGAACATTAATTACCGAAGTCTTACCTGCACCTGTTGCGCCAACTAATGCCAAAGTCTTGCCTTCCTTTACGTCAAATGAAACTCCTTTTAATACATGATTTCCTTCTTTATAAGCAAACCAAACATCGTTAAAAGAAATGTGTCCTTTAACATCAATGCTTGAATCTTTTCCTTCATTCGTGATGTGTTCATTCGTATCCAAAACATTAAAAACTCGGTTTGCCGCAACCATTCCCATTTGTAGCGTATTAAACCGATCGGCCAACATCCTTATCGGTCGATAAATCATATGTACAAAGAGAATAAATGCCATAATATCTCCAATTTTAGCATATCCTGAAATAACTCCTCTTGCTCCCCACCACACTAATAAACCTATTGAAGCTGCTGATAATATCTCCACTACAGGAAAAAAAACTGCATTTGCCCAAACTGTTTTTAGCCAAGCATCTCTATGAAGAGTATTTGTTTCTTTAAACCTTCGCATTTCCTCTTTCTCGCGATTAAAGATTTGAACAATATTCATTCCCGTGACATGCTCCTGAATAAACGTATTTATTTTTGAAACGTGCTTCCTAACTTCAATGAATGCTGTTTTGATAGCGCGTTTAAAAAGAATGGTTGAAAAAATTAAAATTGGAACTGGAATTAAAACGATTAATGTTAAATGCCAATTGATATAAAACATAAATACTAGTACCACTGACAATTGTAAAAGATCACTCACAATGTTGAGTAACCCCGAAGAAAAAACCTCGGCAATTGTTTGAACATCAGATGTTACTCTAGTAACTAATGAACCTATGGGTGTGGTATCAAAATACTTCAACCTAAACGACACTACATGCTTAAATAACTTTTTACGAATGTTTAAGATTACGTTTTGACCTAGCCAATTCGCTGAAAAAGCTTGTAAGAACTGTAATCCGGCATGAAAAACCAAGAGCAAAACCAATGCAATAACAATTTCCTTTAATCCTTGTGTATCACCAGTTTGAATTTTATCGTCAACAGCAACTTTAATTAAGTAAGTCCTTATTGGAGCCATTAATGACAACAAAACTGTAAGAAATAATGTTGAGTAAAACGCAGAACGAAAAGGTTTTACATACTTCATCGTACGTTTTAAAACCTTACTATCAATTGCTTTGCCTGTTACATCTTTACTCATTACCGCTTTCCTCTTCTTCAACCTTATTTATCACTGTAATTTCTGCTTCGGGATATTTTACTGCACACAAAAATAAGCCCTGTGCTGGAGCACTTAGTCCTGCAGCACTTCTGTCTTTTTTATCTATTACATCAATAAACTCTTTTACTGAAATTTTCCCCAAGCCAACACTTGCTAAAGTTCCTACAATTGCTCTTACCATATTTCGTAAAAAACGATTTGCTGAAATTGTAATGATGACATTACTACCTTCCTCTTTAATATCAAAATGTGTTACTTCACAAATATGATTCGCTACATCAGTATTTAACTTCGCAAAAGATGAAAAATCCTTTTTACCCAGCAAGGATTTTCCAGCTTGTTGCATTTTATTGGTATCCAATTCATACTTAATCCACCATGTGTTTTTATTAAATGGATTTTTCTGCTTGGTTATATAATACTTATACTCTCGTGAAGTTGCTGTAAATCGAGCATGAAAATCTTGCTGTACATTTCGTAATTCTGATATCACAATCGCATCAGGTAAAACGCAATTGAGTTTAAATAACAACTTTTTAGACGAATATTTACAATCTAACAAATCAAAATGAGCATAATAGTCACTTGCATGAACACCTGTATCTGTTCTTCCACATCCAACTACCTTAACTTCTTTTGTTAAAACCATCGATAATTTCTGCTCCAAAACCTCTTGCACAGTAATTGCATTAGGTTGAATTTGCCAGCCGTGAAAATGTTCACCATTATATTTTAATCTGATTAAATACCTCACCTTTTAATTTCAAAATTGTTAAAGCCTACAACCGAAGCCGGTTCAACATCTATCTTCGACACTTTTGCCATTACAGATCCACGGTAACACCATTCTAAATATTCATCGGCGCGCATTTGAGTAGATTCAATCTCAATATAAACACTACCATCAGACTTGTTTTCACAAAACCCTTTTATGGATAATTCATTAGCCATTCGCTGTGCGAAACTTCGGTATCCCACGCCTTGAACTTTTCCGTTCACTTTTATGTTTAAATGAATAATCATCGTTTCAACAAAAGTATTAATTTAGATTGGAACACCTTTTAAAGCTTCATAGAAATGATTGAACAAAACACCGTTAAATTTCTTCAGGACCTATCTGTCAATAATAACAGGGATTGGTTTGCCGATAACCGCAAGGTTTATGAAGCTGCAAGAGATAATTTCATCGCTTTTATTGATGATTTAATTCCTGATCTTCAAAATATTGATCCTTTTATCACCGATGTAAACGCTAAAAATGCTGTATTCCGAATTTTTAAAGATGTTCGGTTTTCTAAAAAAAAAGAACCCTACAAGACTAGTTTTGGAGCTGCAATAGGGAAAGGTGGTCGTAAAAGTGAATATCCCGGATACTATTTACATATTAAACCTGATGGAGAAACTTTTGTTGGAGGTGGAATTCACCATCCACAACCGGCTATTTTAAAATCAATTAGAAGTGAAATCGCACACAACACAAAACAGTTTGAAGAGATAATTAACGATTTAGATTTCCTTGCCAACTTTGGAGAATTAGAGGGTGATAAACTTATTCGACCTCCAAAAGGTTTTGACAAAGAACACCCTGCTGTTGAGCATTTAAAAAGAAAAGACTTTTTAATGTTGCACAAGATTCCTGATTCGAAGATTTGCCATCCTGATTTTAAAACCCATTGTTTGGGAAAATTCGAACGGATGAAACCGTTAAATGAATATTTTAGAGGTCCAGTTTATGACATTCTTGAAAACAACGATTAATGGCTAAGATTTTAATTCTTTCTGATACACATTCATATTTGGATCCACGGTTGGAAAAGCACATCCAAGCAGCTAACCAGGTATGGCATGCTGGTGATATTGGAGAAATAAAAGTAATGGACGATATTGAGGCTATAAAACCTTTAATTGCAGTGCATGGAAACATCGATGACCATATCGTTAAAGCTGAGTACCCTTTAAATCAAATTTTCTCGGTAAATGGTAAAAAGGTAGTTATCACGCACATCGCAGGTTACCCAAATAGATACAAACCAAGGGCGCTTGAATTAATTAGACAGGAACAACCTGATCTTTTTATTTGTGGACACTCCCATATTTTAAAGATAATGTTCGATAAAAAATTAAATCACTTACACATCAATCCTGGTGCCGCTGGAAAAAGAGGAAATCACATTGTTCAAACGGCTATTAAATTAACAATCACAAAACTAGGCGAGTTTAAAGATTTACAAATAATTGAATTAGAAAAGATGCTTTAGTTGTGGAGGACATTTTAAACTACAAAAACGCTCCTAAAAAGAAAATTATAATTTTAAATATTGGGTTGAAACAAGCCTCAGAAAAAGCTGAATACGTAAGTAGTTGGCTTTTTAATTAGTGACTTCTTTGTTAAATCCCAAATAATGGACAGTAATTATTATGGCATACTAACGGAACAACAACCCCAACCGTCATTTAGAAGGAGTTACGACTGAGGAAACTTCAACCAAGTACTTAAAGATCCCACGCTGCGCTCTGGATGACGTAAATTTATTATTACTACTATTACTACTCCTCCTCCAACCGTCATTCAGAAGGAGGTACGACTGAGGAAACTTCAATCAAGTAATTAAAGTTCCCACGCTGCGCTGGATGACGTAAATTTATTATTACTACTATTACTACTCCTCCAACCTTGATTCAGAAGGAGGTACGACTGAGGAAACTTCAAGTAAGTACTTAAAGATCCCACGCTACGCTCTGGATGACGTAAATTTACTACTACTACTACTACTACTACTACTACTACTACTACTACTACTACTACTACTACTCCAACCGTCATGC
>CAJJCC010000018.1 GCA_905182585.1 uncultured Flavobacteriales bacterium | reverse complement strand
TTATATCTATAGCGGCATTTGCTGCTTCTATATCCAAGGGTACACTAGGAGTAGAAGTTCCTATTCCTACCTGTGCCGAAGCAGAATAAGCTAATAAGCTAATAAGCAATGTATTTAATATTTTCATAGCAAAATGTTGATTATTCAATATTCAAAAATACAACCTTCAACCCTTTCTTTCTAGAAGTTAGCTAAGTATTATCACACCCTTATTTTTTTTTAAAAAACCCTATTATTAATATTTAATAATCTTATTTAATGATACTTAAGTATATTAAACTGTAATTTAAAACACGTTTTAAGATGAAAATATATTTAAAAATATGGCTGTAAAAGGTGTTTTCGGTCTCAATATAAAAAAAGGGGATAGTCCACATAACCGATTAAATTATTAAGGTATTTACCTTTTGTAAAAATGAGGTTTAAAAATTAAAAAACTAGGAACAAGCCCTAACTTAAAAACAAACTCTTTTGCACATAGCCGTTATAATAAGGAGGGATATATTAATTTAATAGTAACTCATTCTTTAGATTCAAAAAAATGGGCTTGAAAAACACTATCAGATGCTAGGTTTGAGCAAGTATCCTGTTATTACAACCCCCCAGAAATTTGAAATCGAATACCTCCTTTTTAATGGTTATTGTGATATAGAATTCCCTTTTAGTTTTATAAATAGTAGTAATGCCAGCCTTCGGCTGGAGGCTCACCTGCGGTGAGTGTCCTGCGGACAGAGGTGTGCAGTAGCGCACCTCATATTTATAGGAACTGATAAAACTTTGGCATTGTGTTTCATTTTATTTCACCCGTTCCAAATTCTGGTCAATTTCAAAAAAAAGAAATAGCAATGGTAGAAAGAGACTTGAGAAAGCAGATGAAGTCGGGTTGATAAGTTCTCGCTCTACCGTTGTTATAGGCAATGGATAAATTTTAACTCGTAAGAGTTAAAATATCCAGTTGCCCTGATTCAATTCCTTCATTAGGGAACGAGGGAATCTCTTTTTGAATATTAGAAGAGAAAAAAAGAAAAGTAATAAATACTAATAATAGATAGTGAAACTGATTCCCTAGTTCCCTTCAGTTACTTAGAATGAATATAAATAAGCGTTTTACCCTCGAAGAAAAAAGAATGGAAGTTTATAGTAGATAGAAGACAATATTGTCGAACTATAAAAAAGAGGTTAAAATGAAAAATTATGTAATTCCTAATACACAGGAACAAACCAAAGCTTACGAGCTAGTAGCATTAGCAAAACAAAATATAGCTACTTCCTCCAGTAAAGAAGAAATGAAGAAGAGTTCGGCTCTTTAGGATTAACAAAATAGCAAGCCTTGTCGCTTTGTTTTAACTATTATCAAAATGATAAAGTAATTCCAGTAGCTGAAAAGATGTCAATCTTCAAAGAAGGTGTTTTGAATCCAAAACGCAATAAGAATTGTAGCGAAGTTCTAAAAACCAAAGAAGCAAAGCCATTTTGGGAAATTGACACAAAAAAAGGACAGCTTTTCCATGACCTCCCCTATCACAAATTGTTCTTTTTCAGCTTGTCATTAAATAATTCAATATCCTCAACCAAAAAGTTCGATGTAGCTCCAGAATCATAGAATAAAGATTACGTATTATTTCAGTTATTCTAGAAGTTGAGATTACAGTAGGTTTAAGTGATAAAATATACTGTAAGAATACAATAAATTTCACTCCATGTATTGGTTACAATTCAATATGAATGATGCTTATTTGGATTAACAACTTGCAGTCAAAAAATATTTCAGCATTATTAGAAAACCTTGTAAAAGAAAGAAGTGGTGTGAAAACACCACTTCGCTTAGCAAAATCAGGGTTGGAGTCCAACACCTTGTAGAAAGAGTTTTTAGTTCCCTAATATATCTTCGATTATATCCAAACGAGGAGTGACAATGATATCGGTTCTTCTATTTTTCTTTTTAGCTTCTTTAGTATCGGTAGGGTCTAAAGGATTACTATCTCCTTTTCCACTAGCTGTTAATCTTTTAGCATCAATCTTGAATGACTCTAATACTTTAACAATTTCAGTAGCACGCATTACACTTAAATCCCAATTATCTTTTAACTGTGCACCTCCTCTATATTTATCAGAATCCGTGTGACCTTCAACAGTTATATTAATTTCATCATTTCCTTTAAGTGCTTTCGCTAACTTTTTTAAAGCTTGTTTTCCTTTGTCATCAGCAGTATAACTGCCAGGTTTAAACAATAGCTCGTTATCTAAAGAGATGTAAACTTTTCCGTTTCTCATCTCCATCGTGATTCCTTCTTCTTCTAAGCCAAATAAAGCTTGTCTTATTTTTTCTTCAAGTGCTTTTGCCAATGAATCTCTTCTGTTAATTTCAGATTTCAATTCCGCAATTCTTCTAGCTCTTTCTTCAATAGCAGCCGTTGCTGCAGATAACTCTTCAATTTTTAATCGTAAATTTTCTTTCTTTTCAGCTAAAGATCTTTCCGTTGCGTTCAGCTTATCTTCTTTTGTTTGAAGGGTACTTCTTGTTTCTTCGATTTCTCTCATGTATCGAGTAACCAATTCTTCAGCTTTCTTCTTGTTTTGATCCTTTAATGATAAAAGCTCTCTATATGTGCTGTTTAATTGATCGTAATTTCTAGTTAATTGGCGAAGAGATACACCTTGAATAGCGGTATCTTTTTTAAGATAACTCATTCGCTTACTCATATCCAAAGTCTGAGCATCTAACTCGTTCTTCTCTCCTTCAAGTTTTACGTTTTGGGAATGTAGCTCCTGTGATTTTGCTTTTTCAGCATCGTAGTTTGCCGTAACATCGTCCAATTTACGTTTAGGAACACAACTAGAAATGCTTGTTCCTACCACTCCTGAAATTAATAATATTTTAAATATATTTTTCATTATAAAATTATACTCTACAAATGTAACGGTCTTAAACCTACATAGATTTTGCCGAACTCATATCTTACTAACATCCTAGTGTGTAATTCGTTGATTCAAATCGTAATACAGTAACTTTACTTATAATTTGTAAAGCATATTTTCGTTATTCTTTTTTTAGCAATTTGAATTCTCTGAAACGCCTAAAATATCACCTTATATTATTGATAACCCTAGCGGTTACGCAAAGCTTTGGGCAAAACGACTTTAGCAATATTCGTGTTAAAAAGATACCTACAAATGATTCGATCAAGATTGACTCTTTATCAATAATACCAGGAAGCCTTCAAATTAAAGCTTTAGATACACTTTTTTACAAAATCGATGATTTTAAAAGTCAACTTTATTTCAAAAACGCACCTATAGATTCAGTGACTATTGTATACAAAGTTTTCCCAATTAACTTTTCTAGTTCCGTTCAAAATCGTTTTCCAAGTGATTCAACCTCCAGAAAAGGAAAACTATTAACCCGAAATCCATACAAGTATAACTCGAGTGAGATTACTAGGGGTGATTTATTTGGAGAAAGTAGTTTAAAAAAAGGGGGGAGTATCTCCAGAGGTATAAACATAGGAACCAACCGAGATTTATCTCTAAACTCAAATCTAAACCTTCAGCTATCAGGAACCTTTCAAGGAGTTGAAATATTGGCTGCGGTAACGGATAATAACATTCCTATTCAGCCACAAGGGAACACACAAACACTACAGGAATTTGACAAAGTTTTTGTTCAATTTTCGAAAGACGGTCAAAAAATTATAGCCGGAGATTTCCAAACAGTACAAAATGAAGATCAATTCTTGAAGTTTAATAAAAAAGCTCAAGGATTAAGCTACGAGGGACTATACGAAACGAAACTATTTGGGAAGAAAGCCGAATATCAAGTAAAAGCAGATGCTGCATTATCTCGCGGGAAATTTTCTCGAAACAGTATTATTGGAATTGAAGGAAACCAGGGGCCTTATAAATTAGTTGGAACGGAGAATGAACGCTTCATAATTATTCTATCAGGAACGGAGCGAGTTTACATTGATGGGAAGTTACTTCAAAGAGGAATGGATGGAGATTATACCATTGATTATAACTCAGCCGAGTTAACTTTTACAACCAATCAAATTATTACAAAAGACAAAAGGATTGTTGTTGAATTTCAATACTCAGATCAAAATTACGGTCGATCACTTTTTAACGCTTCAAACGTAATTAAAAATGAAAAAGGGGGATTCTTTGTGAATTTTTATTCTGAGCAAGACATGAAGTTTCAACAACTACAACAGAGTCTTTCTGACGAACAAAAAACGTTACTAATTAACGTAGGAGATAGTTTACAAAATGCTATTTCACTAAGAATTGACACGGTAGAATATACAACAAGCCAAGTTCTTTATAAACCGCAAGACACAACAATTTCATCTATCCCTTATACTTATTATGAATACAGTACAGACCCTGATAGCGCTATTTATTCCCTCGGATTTAGTAATGTAGGAACTGGTAAGGGTTATTACATACTATCGAATACAACTTCGGCAAATGGTAGAGTTTATGAATGGATTCCTCCCATCGATGGTGTTCCACAGGGTGATTATGAACCATTAATCCAGCTAATGGCTCCAAAACAACAACAAATGTTAACGATTGGGACGAATTATAATCTTAATAAAAAAACAGAGCTCTTTTTCGAAACTGCTTTTAGTAATCAAAATCAAAACCTGTTTTCAAAACAACACAAGGAGGATGACCAAGGAATTGCTTTAAAAACGCATTTAAAGAATACGAAATATTTTAAAGGGAAGTCTAAAGATTCATTAGCACCCTTGTATAAATCGCAACACCAAATAAGTTATCAAATCATCAACAAAAAGTTTAAATCAATTGAACGGTTTCGTGATGTTGAATTTACTAGGGATTTCAATTTAGCGAATACATCAGCCAAAAATACCGAACAAATTCTGGGTTGGAATTGGAATTATGCATTAAATAATAAAAAAATCGCTGGAGTTAACGTTTCATATTTAGACCGTAAAACTGAATATTACGGATTAAAATCTGGCGCAAACTTAAACACAAAACTTTGGGAAAGTGCTAAATTCACAGGAACCGGTAGCTTCTTAAATTCGGAAGGATCTACAATTGGGAGTTCTTTTTTAAGACACCAAATAAGTATTACTCAGCAAATAAAAAAAGGGCTTTCACTTAAAATATGGGAAGAGGAGGAAAATAATCAAACAGTTAATATAATACCAGACACATTATCTCCAACCTCATTCCGATATACAGTTTATGGATCTGAATTAGCAATTAAAAAAAGTGAAAAAATCACCTTTAAAGTAAATTGGAATCAACGAACTGATTACACTCCGTTTAACAATGAATTAAATAAAATAACAACAGCCAATAATGCTGGTGCAAACTTTCAATTCGGCAACAAAAAAGGAACTAAGTTCTTATGGAACTCTACTTATAGAGAGCTGGAAATAAATAATTCCGAATTGGTTTCACAAGACCCCGAAAACACTTTTTTAAATAGAATTGATTATAAATTCAAACTTTGGAAAGGGATGTTACAGTCTAATTCTTTCTTTGAAATCGCATCAGGAAGTGAATTGAAAAGGCAATACCAATATGTAGAAGTTAATCCTGGACAAGGTCAGTACACATGGCTGGACAGTGACAATGACTCTATTCAAGATATAAATGAGTTTCAAATTGCACAATTTTCCGATCAAGCTAATTTTGTAAGGGTATTTCTTCCAACTACTGATTTTATTAAAACGTATAACAACAAATTCAATCAGTCCTTCAACTTAAGCCCTGCGAAATTTTATAAAAGAGACACAAAAACGAAAAAGCTATTGACGAGATTCAATAACCAGTTTATAATGAAATTAGATCAGAAAATTTCAAAAGATCAGGAGCAACGATTTCAAGTTCCTTTCCAAAATAGTATTGCGGATACCAGTTTGATATCCATCTCTTCCTCCGTTAGAAATACAATGTACTTCAACAGAAGTAACCCAACCTTTGGAACGAATTACTCCTTTAGGCAAAACCAAAGTAAATCGGTTCTTACAAGTGGTTTTGAAGCAAGAGAACTAAAAGCCCATTCCATTAACTTAAGATGGAATTTACTTAAAAAGTTTACTTTAAAAAACACTGCTGAGCTCAATCAAAAATCCAGAATCTCACAATACTTTGACGAACAGAATTATCAAATTGATTCCTATGTAATGGAACCTAAATTGAGTTACCAAAAAGGATCTAGCTTTAGAACAACAGTTAGTGGAGCCTTAAAAAACAAATTAAATAGTAAATCTTTAGGAGGAGAAAAAGCGACATTTAATAAATTAGGAATTGAATTAACTTACAACATGCTTACAAAAGGAAGAACATCAGCAAGTTTTGATTACATCGCAACAACATTTTCTGGAGATGAAAACAACACCTCTCCGCTTTTATTCGATATGTTAGAAGGTTTTCAAATTGGAACCAATTACACTTGGCAAACGCGCTACCAACGCGCTTACAAAAACAACCTCCAACTGACTTTTATGTATGAAGGAAGAGCTTCCGAAACAGCCAAAATTGTTCATACTGGAAATATGCAAGTTCAATTGTTATTTTAAACGCCTAACTTTTCAATTAACCCACTAAAGCTGATCCCTTCATACTTTGCTTGCTGAGGAAGAATACTTTTAGAGCTCATTCCTGGGATTGTGTTTACTTCAATTAAATAAAATGTTCCTTCCTGAAGTATAAAATCAATCCGAGCAACTCTTTTAAGCCTTAATAATTTAAATACCTTCTTAACAATAGCTTGACATTCTTTTGCCAATTCAGGATCAATATCTGCAGGAGTTGTTTCAGTAGCTCCGTTATCTGAATACTTTTGTTTGTAATCAAAAAAGTCAGTGTCAACAATTATCTCCGTTAAAGGCATAACCTGATCTCCTTCTGGGGTTTTAATGATTCCAACAGAGAATTCTCGTCCTTTAATAAATTGCTCTACAATTACTTCTGTATCATGCATAAAGGCATCTTTTAGCGCAACTTCTAGAGCGTCTTTATCATATACCTTATGTGTTCCAATAGATGAACCTCCGTTGTTTGGTTTTACAAAACAAGGGAAATTAATTTCAGAATATAAGGCTAAATTATCTTCATTTTTATAAAACACTACCGACTGTGGAACTGCAACTCCATAAGTACTTAAAAATCGATTTCCCCAGTTTTTATTAAACGTTAAAGAACTCGCTAAAACTCCTGAAGAATTGTAAGGCATTTCAATTAAATCAAAATAACCGGATAACTTACCGTCTTCACCTGGAGTACCGTGGATAATATTAAAAACAGATTTAAACTCTATTTTTCCTTGACCAGAAACAAAAGAAAAATCGTTTTTATCAATTACATAGTCTTTACCTTCAAATTCGGCAGTCCAATTCTTATCTACAATTCTAACCAAAATAGGAATACCTATAGATGCGTTAAAAGCATTAAATATTTCGTTAGCACTTTTTTTTGAAACTTCCGCTTCCCCTGAAAATCCACCGTAAACTAATGCAACGTAAGCCATATCATCTCTTTTGCATAAAAATATATTTTTCTGTGTCTGAGATGTTTTAACAAAACACTAATTTTTCAACAATTTGATTTGTTATATCTAAATCAAAAAGCCACTTTTATCAAAATTCAGCGCATAAAAAAAGCCCCACAATTGTGAGGCTTTTAATTTTATCTAAAGAGATTATTATTCTCCTGTAACAACAGTAGTTACAGTAGCAGTAAATAATCCACCTTTTACAGTTTGATCAACAGTAGCGATTTTTGTAATCTTACCATTTTTCGCAGCTTTAATTGCTCCGGCATCAGCGTTTAATGGCGCTATTCCGAAAATAACTTTATAAGAAGCTTCTCCTGTTTTAGTCCCTACTTTGTTACTAGTAACCATAAGTGGAGAACTAACAGCACATGAAGTTAAAACAACACCTGCTAATACAATCATGCTTATTTTTGATATAATTCTTTTCATCTTAATTCTTTTTTAATTATTCACCTGAAACGATAAGTTCATATTTCTTGAATACGTAGTAATTTGTTACTTTGATATCAATAGCTCCTACAGTTTTAATTCCACCGTTTTCAACAGCTTCAACAATTCCGTATTTATTATTAAAACAAATTCCACTTGAAATAATTTGTCCAGCACCGCCACCAGCAGGTGCAGCCATTCCAAATAAACAAATATTAGCAGACTTTCCTGATTTCTCTCCTAATGCGTTATCAGTAACAGCTAAAGGTCTAGTCACAGAACATGAAGCAACACCTAGTGCTAAGGCTCCAATTAAAGTTATATTTTTTAGATTTTTCATAGTTCTCTTATTCTCCTGTTACTTCAGTTGTTATTGTAAAGAAAATGAAAAACGTTTTGTAAGTAAACGTTGCACTTCCTATTTCTTGAATATTTCCATTTTCAGCTGCCTTCTTGTAAGTATAGTTAGCGTCTTTCTGGAATGGTTTAGCTGTAGCTTTACCAGTTTTAGTTCCAATAGCATTATTGGTAACTTGAAGAACCTGATATTGACATGAAGCCAACAATCCTGAAACAGCGATAGCTGCAACAGCAAGTTTGATTTTTTTCATAATGAAAATACTTTTAGTTAGTTGAAACTAAAATAAATGTTTTTTTTATTATACCACTAATTATATAAATAAAAAAGCCACTCCAAGGAGTGGCTTTTGCCAAATATCATGTCATATTATAGAAATCAATCTACATTATCATGTAAGAAAGAGTTGTTTGAACGAATCTCAGGATTATTTTCTCCGTCATCTCCTAATGTGAAACGTGAAGCACTGCTCTCTGAAGAGTGCTGAAGATTATCCAATCTTACTTTTCTTCTGATGTAAGCAGGCTCATTTTCTAAATCTGTAATTCCAGAAGGTGACTTTAATTTATGCGTCAAATTATTTAACTGACTTAATCTTTCTTGTGATCTTCTTAATCTTTCTTCTGATTCCAATTCACTCGCAAAAGTTGAAGACTCTGGCGCCTTTTTAGGAGCCTCAAATCCTACAGGAGCTTTGTGTTCAGGTTCAGCTGGAATTTTGTTAAAAGTTGGCTCGAAAGGTTTTTCTTCTATAGATTCTGCAGCTTGGTTTTGCTCATCTTCTCTTTCGTTAAACGTTTCAGTACTTGTTTCCTCAACGTCAGAAGCTTCAAATTCGAAAGTAGGAGAATTATCTTCTTCTACTATTTTCTCTTCTTGCTCAACAGTAGCAGAAAAAGCTTCATCATAAAGATTATGTACAATTTTTGGAGTTTCAGATTCTGCAACTGGTGTTTCAACTACAGAAACTGGAGCCTTAACTTCCCAACCAGAAGGTAAAGTCTCTTCCTGTTTCTTTTCTACTGCAGGAACATTTAATTCCATTCTCGTTTGCTCAACTTGAGGAGTTTCTGCAGACTTTAATTGCGGTTCCATAGGATTAACAGCATCTGATTTAAGGCTATTAACAGCCTGTGGAGCTGGATCAGTTTCTTTTAAACTATGAACTACTTTATCCTTTCTCTTTTCAGATTGAATACCACCAATTGATTTATTCGCTTCAAAACCAGTAGCGATTAAAGTGATAGAGATACTATCCCCTAATTCCTCGTCTATTCCTGTCCCCCAAATGATGTCTGCAGATAATCCTGCTTCATCTTGAATATAATCAGTTATTTGAGAAATCTCATCCATCATAACTTCACTGTTACCTGAAGTAATATTTAATAGAATGTAATTCGCTCCTTCTATATTATTATCATTTAATAATGGAGACTCTAAAGCTTCTTGGGCCGCTTTAATAGCTCTGTTTTCACCAGATGCTAAAGACGATCCCATAATTGCAACGCCACTATTAGTCATTACAGTTCTAACATCTTCAAAATCCACGTTAATGTATCCTGTTCTTGTTATAATTTCAGCAATCCCTTTAGATGCTTCAGTTAAAATATCGTCTGCTTTACTAAATGCATCCGATAAGGAAAGGTTTCCGTAAATCTCTCTTAATTTATCATTACAGATAATTACACAAGTATCAACCGCATCACGTAATTCTTCTAAACCTCCATCAGCTTGGTTTGATCTTTTTCTTCCTTCAAATCCAAACGGATATGTTACGATAGCAACTGTAAGAATACCCAACTCTTTTGCTATTCTAGCAATGATTGGAGCTGCACCTGTACCGGTTCCACCACCCATTCCTGCTGTAATAAAAAGCATCTTAGTATCCTTTTCAAGGATTTCTCTAATTTCATCAATATTCTCTAAAGCAGCGTTTTTACCTACTTCCGCTAATGATCCTGCTCCTCTTCCAGCAGTAAGGTTTAAACCTAACTGAATTTTATTGGGAACTGGACTCATTTCTAAAGATTGTTCATCAGTGTTACAAATAAAGAAATCTACTCCTTTGATTCCTTGTTTGTACATGTGGTTTACCGCATTGGACCCACCACCTCCTACACCAAATACCTTGATGATAGACTTTTCCTCTTTTTCTAAATCAAATTGCATCATAACATTTATTGGCTTAAAAATTTCTAATTTTATTCTGTATCATCCTCAAAAAACTCTCTCGACTTCTTTAATA
This sequence comes from uncultured Flavobacteriales bacterium, assembly GCA_905182585.1. Taxonomy (GTDB): domain Bacteria; phylum Bacteroidota; class Bacteroidia; order Flavobacteriales_C. The sequence goes on along the minus strand of CAJJCC010000018.1, from coordinate 90,949 downwards.
TTGCATCAAAGAAATTTCCTTCTTTTTTAGTTGAATGTCCTTTTACTTTGTTCACTTGATTATTTTGCTGTTTTGCAGCTTTTTCTAATCCCTTAATTACTAAGCCTACCCCAGTTGCGTAAACCGGAGACGTAATACCTTCGGCATTCCCGCTTGCTAAATGTTCGTTTGGATAACCAATTCTTGTATCCATTCCGCTCATATACTCCACCAATTGTGGAATATGCTTTAATTGAGATCCACCACCAGTGATAACTATCCCTCCAATTAATTTCTTCTCAAATCCTGAGTTCTTAATTTCGAAATAAACATTCTCAACAATCTCCTCCATTCTTGCTTGAATGATATGTGCTAAGTTTTTAACCGAAATCTCTTTAGGAGCTCTTCCTCTTAAACCAGGAATACTAACTATTTCATTTTCTTGATTTTCGTTGGCTAAAGCAGATCCAAACTTCACTTTTAACAGTTCAGCTTGCGATTTGATAATTGTACAACCTTCTTTTATATCCTCAGTAACGATGTTTCCTCCAAAAGGAATAACAGCGGTATGTCTAATTATCTGATCTTGAAAAATAGCAATGTCAGTAGTTCCACCACCAACATCAACCAAAGCAATTCCTGCTTCTTTTTCCTCACTACTTAACACGGCTTCGGAAGAAGCTAGTGGCTCAAGGATTAATTCAGCTACTTTTAATCCTGCTTTTTCAACACATTTGTAAATGTTTTTAGCGGCGGTAACCTGTCCTGTTATTATGTGAAAATTCGCTTCTAAACGAACTCCGGCCATTCCTATTGGATCTTTTATTCCCTGTTCATTATCTACAATATATTCTTGAGGTAATACGTGAATGATTTCTTCACCTGGTAATGTTACCAGCTTATACATATCATCGATTAAACTATCGATATCTACTTGAGAAATTTCCTCTTCATAAGTATGACGAATCTTTTCACCTCGATGCTGTAAACTTTTAATATGCTGACCAGCGATACCCACATTAACAACCCGAATATCAACACCCGATTGAGCTTCGGCTTCAGTTACTGCAGTTCTAATACTGTCTACGGTTTTATCGATGTTTGAAACAACACCACGAGTAACTCCTACAGACTCCGATTTTCCCATTCCAAGGATTTCGATTTTCCCGTATTCATTTCTTCGTCCCACCATGCAAACAATTTTGGTAGTACCTATATCCAATCCAACAACTATATCTGAATTACTCATCTTACCACTGTAATATTATTTGCAAACTATTTGCTTATTAAACTTTACGTTCACTTCTTTGTACTTATTCCAACCCATTTTAGGTGCAATATCTTTGTAATACCTTTTAATCTTGTTTAGCTTTTCTTCGTAATTGGTTAACTCTCCAAATAAAAATTCCTGATTCCCTAAAAGTGGAATAAGAATAGCATCCCCTTCATTATTGATGTAAACCTGGCCAATTAACGATTTCCAAAAGGGGTCTTTATTTACATACTTTGCAAAATCGTAAACATCGTTTACTAATTTTTGATGCGTTGATAAATCAACATGAACAGCCGAATCTACCAAATACCTATTGTACATATTTAAATAACCGGATACCGTTAAAACACGTGGTGAATACTTGGATACCCAAGGCATAACCTTACCTGTTTCATCAATATAAAAACCCGATGTTGAATCAGGTTTAAATCGAGCAATTACTTTTTTAAGCTTAACATTTAAATGAACGTCTCCATTGTGTTTCACATATACCTCTGCACTTTTCACTGAAGTCTCCCTACTTATCAGGTTTTCAACTTCATTCAACTGCAAATTCCCTATCGGTTTTCCGATTAAGGTGTCAAGTCTAGTATATACTAAATTGAGAATATCTTTTTTATCCATGAAAGGATCCCCTTCAGTGGCATTAATATTCACATTAACAGCATTAACTATTTTTTTGTCTTGCTCGTTTTTTGCAAACGAAACTAAAACAAACAAGGCTATTAGCAGTAAAAAACCGCCTATTTTCTTTAGTCCTTCTTTCACACCAAATAGCCCTACAGCCTTATTTTAAAAGGTATTTCTTTATGTTTTCAACTTCAGCACCGATATCTCCGGCACCTATGCTTAAAACTACGTAAGAATCTGATTGCTTTATACGGGGTTCTAACTCTTTTTTTGAACAAAGCATTTTTGAATTCATGTTAATTAAATCCAAAAGCATCTGAGAATTCACCCCTGAAATAGGTAATTCTCTTGCTGGATAAATATCCAAAAGTAGCAATTCATCGAGCTCTTCTAAACTCCTTGCAAATTCATTCGCAAAATCTTGAGTTCGGCTAAATAAATGCGGTTGAAAAATACCCAATATTTTTTTACCTGGAAACATTTTACGAACCGATGCTACCAATTTATTAATCTCTTCAGGATGATGCGCATAATCATCTATATAAACAATACGATCAGATTTAATATGAACATCAAATCTTCTATCTACTCCACCATAATTCAATAATGCATCCTTTAATAACGTGGGGTTTATTCCTTTTTGAATTCCTACTGCAAATGCAACTAAACTATTTTCCATGTTGTGAATACCAGGTAATCCTATTTTCACATCATTCAATATATTTCCTTCCCACTTGAAATCGGCAATAAACTCAGCATTTTCAACTCGAAAGTTGTCAGCAAAAAAATCAGCTGAATCGTCTTCTATAGAATATGTTTTATAGCCACTCCCCAAAACAGACGTTAACGAGTGATGAATAATTCCAACACCACCTTTCACTAAATTTTCCTCTAAGTATTTTTTAAAGGTTTTTTCCATTTCCTCCTTTGTCCCATAAATATCTAAGTGATCAGGGTCGATGGCCGAAATGGTCGCAATTTCAGGTTTTAAATGTAAAAATGACCGATCATATTCATCTGCTTCAATCACCGTTATTTCACTATTAGCATCATGATAATAGTTACTTTGTAAATCTTTCGAAATACCACCCAAAAACGCTGTAAATGGAACTTGACAAAATTTAAAAAGATGAGCAATCATACTCGAAATGGTGGTTTTACCATGTGTTCCGGCAACTCCAATACTTTTGTTTGATTCCGTTATTCTTCCTAAAACCTGAGCTCTTTTTAAAATTTCAAAACCATTATCCTTAAAAAAACGCCATTCTGAATGATCTTTCGGAATGGCTGGAGTAATAATAACTAATGTATCTTCTACCTTTTTAAATACTTCATTAACCTTATTCAAATCGTCTTCATAATGGATATCAACACCTTCTTCCAGCAACTTTTGGGTTAAAACTGTTTCTGTTTTATCGTAACCTCCAACCTTAAAACCTTTAGCTTGGAAATAACGCGCTAAAGCACTCATTCCTATTCCTCCAACTCCAATAAAGTATATGTTTTTTTTATTTGTCACTTCTTAATAGCTTTTCAACTTCAACCATAATTAATGCTGATGCGTTTTCGATCCTTAACTTCTCAATATTACGTTTTAAGCTTTCACGCTTAACTTCGTCAGAGAGTAAATTATGTACTTCAATAAAAAGCTTTTCTTTTACCTCTGAATCTCTTAATAAAATACCTGCATTGTTATTCACCAACGCCATCGCATTAGCTGTTTGATGGTCTTCTGCTGCATGCGGAAATGGCACCAGAATACAGGGCTTACCTACTAAACTTAATTCGGTTACTGACATTGCTCCTGATCTTGAAATCACAACATCAGCAGCTGCGTAAGCTAAATCCATATCATAAATAAACTCATGAGCTTGCAACAAATCACTCCCTATTGCCTTTATTCTAGATTGAGATTCTTTTTTATAAAACTTCCCCGTTTGCCATAACAATTGATAACCATTTTCAGCAAACTGTTCCAAAGACGCGTCTAAAGCATGATTAATACTTCTCGCTCCTTGACTACCTCCTATAGACAGTACAATTGGTTTATTCCCATCTAACTTATATTGCTCAATGGCACGGGCTTTTTTACCTGCTAATTTTAAAATTTCTTGACGAACTGGATTTCCCGTTATCACCAAATTTTTGGCTTTTGGAAAAAACTTTTGCATTCCTTGAAATGCTACGCAAACAGTATTTACGCTTTTTCCTAATAACTTATTTGTAATCCCTGGATATGAATTGGACTCATGAATTAAAGTAGGTACTTTTTGCCAAGCTGCTGCTTGTAATAAAGGCCCACTTGCAAAACCTCCAACTCCTATACAGACATCAGGCTTGAATCTTTTTATGATTTTTCGTGCGTTCCATAGGCTCGAAATCAACTTAAAGGGGAATGAAAGATTAGCGAATGTAAGCTTTCTCTGAATTCCACTAATCCACAAACCTTCAATAGGATAACCAGCTTTAGGAACTTTTTCCATCTCCATTTTACCTTTTGCGCCAACAAAAAGGATTTCTGCATCTGGATACTTTAATTTTATTGAATTAGCGATAGCTACAGCAGGGAAAATATGGCCTCCCGTACCTCCACCACTTACGATTACTTTAGGCGATTTCTTCATTTTTAGAACTACTTGTTTCACGACTAACACTCAAAATAATTCCAATTGATATTGCAGTAAACCAAAGAGATGTCCCCCCCATACTTACCATTGGTAATGGTTGCCCAGTTACTGGAAATAATCCAACTGCAACAGCCATATTACTAAAGGCCTGTAAAACTAGTCCAGATGATAAACCTATAACCAATAAAGTTGAAAAAAGTTTAGTACATTTTCTGGCTATTTTAATACTCCTGAAAAATAAGACCAAATACATTACAATGGTAAATACACCTCCAACCAAACCATAATTCCTCAAGATTGTAGCGTAAATAAAATCCGATGCTGCCTGTGGTGGCTGACCGTAATTACCAGGTAATATATCAAACCATAATCCAATTGCACCACCATCATATATTGACGCTTGCGCCAAGTTTTTTTGATAATTACCTTCATGAGCTGCATCGCCAAATGCGAGTAATCTATTTACCCAAGTTAGCAAACGTTGTAAACCTTCCGGAAAAAGTAATATTAATAGGGTAAATAACAAAACAATTAAACCTGATATAATTGCAAAATGCTTGATTTTAACTCCTCCAAAGAACATCATAATAAAACAACCTCCCATGATAAGAGCTGCTGTACTAAAGTCACTTTTTAAGATTAACCCACAGATTATTACAACTGGGAAAAAAAGGTGTTTTAAAACCTCTTTGAAATCATCTAGCTTTCCTTGTTTTCGACTAAGAACTCGAGCTAAATAAATAGTAACTGCTAATTTTGCAAAATCAGAAGACTGAAAACTTAATCCGATAATTGGAATTTTGATCCACCTTTCAGCTGAATCAACACTATGTCCGGCTAACATAGTATATAATAAAAGAGGTACGGTGATTACCATTAATATTAACGACAATCTAGAGAGATATCCGTGTTTTATTTTAGACACATGATAAGCAATGACAAAGGCACCTAATAATATTATTGCGTGTTTAATCACGAAATAAAAGAAATTACCTCCCCTCAATTGTGCTAACTGATCGGTTCCAACATATACAATTGGAATAGACATTAAAGCAAGAGAAATTATGACACCCCAAATGACTTTATCGCCATATATTTTGTTGTAAATTCCCTGCATTGTTTTTTACAATGATCCTTCCTTAATTTTCTTAACCACCCACACCGCACTAAAAATAAAAAACAATACGATACTAGATAAAATAATAGAAGCCAAGTGTCTAACTTCGGTACTATTATCAGGCTTTTGTCCGTCCATTATTAACAATTTTAGATTATTATAAGCTTCTAACAGCTCCTTTGAAAGTGTTACCTCTTTCTTCTAAATTTTCAAACATATTAAAACTTGCAGAAGCAGGAGATAATAAAACTGTTTCACCTTTCTGAGCAATATAATAAGCCATTTGAACAGCTTCTTCCATTGATCCAGCGTCAACAATCATATCAACTTTTTCTAAAAAGTTTTCGAATATTTTAGATTTGTTTGTCCCAATATAAACAATTGCTCTTACTTTTTGTTTTGCTAATTCTTGCAAAGAAGAGTAATCAACAGTTTTGTCAACACCACCAACAATCCATATCGTTTCACGTTGCATCCTTTCTAAGGCATACCATGTTGAATTCACGTTAGTCGCTTTTGAGTCATTGATGTACTCAATACCGTGTACATTTGCTACAAACTCTAACCTGTGTTCAACATTTTCGAAGTCGCTAAACTTCTCTCTTAGGCTCTCCTTTCGTAAGTTACCAATGTTTTTCTTTAAATTCTCAGCCATCGTGTCACCGATGGTCAACTTGTCTTGAAACTCAAAATTTCCCTTTGTCATGGCTATTATAGATTTACTTTGTCAGTTTGGTTATCGCTTGTTTAAATTTTAGTCCTCTATCTTCATAGTTTTTAAACAAATCAAAACTCGCACATGCTGGAGACAGTAGTACTGTAAAGCCTTTACCTGCCATCGCAGAAGCTTTTTTCACCGCCTCATCAGCGTTTTTTGCGTTTTCAATTCGTTTAACAAATCCTCCAAAAGTTGCATGCAACTTTTGGTTATCCTTGCCTAAGCAAATCATACCATGCACTTTAGAAATTACTAAGGGGATAAGTTGGGAATAATCATTCCCCTTATCAACACCACCAGCAATCCAAATAACATTGTCTTCAATACTATCCAATGCATAAAACGTACTATCAACATTAGTAGCTTTAGAATCATTGATATATTCAACGTCGTTAAGAACAACTACCCGTTCCATTCTGTGTTCAATAGGTTGAAAAGTCTCCACAGCAGTTAAGATTTGACTTTCCTGTATACCTAAAACACTTGCAGCGGTAACAGATGCCATAATATTATACGAATTATGCTTCCCTTTTAAGGATGTGCTATCAACAGATATCCGCAAAGGATTGTTAATATCTATTAATATCTCACTATCTTTTACCCTAGCAAACTCACTACCTAACTCATTGATTGAGAATGAGTAAGAACTACTCGGTAAGGTTACACGAGGGAGTCTATTAACAATGTTTTCATCATCATTACTGTAGATAAATACAGTATTTTCGTCGATGTTTTTAATGATTTGAAATTTAGAATCGATGTATTTATCTAAACTGTATTCATATCTGTCCAAATGATCTGGAGTGATATTCAACAAAATACTTACATCTAATTTTAAACTTTCAATACCATCTAATTGAAAACTACTAAGCTCCAAAACATAATAATCGTAGTCACATTTTGCCACCTGAAGCGCGAAACTGTCGCCAATGTTACCTCCAACTCCAACGTTCAATCCTGCATTTTTTAAAATGTGGTAAAGAAGTGAAGTTGTAGTTGTTTTTCCATTGCTTCCTGTAATTCCAATAAGCTTTGCCTTTGTAAACCAGCTTGCAAATTCGATTTCAGAAATAACAGTAATCCCTTTTTCCTTTAACTCAACTACTAAAAGAGTAGAGTCTGGAATACCGGGACTTTTAACAACAACATCAGCATTTAGTATTTGCTCTTTGGTATGTTTTGTTTCCTCGAAGAGGATATTTTCTTTTAAAAGAACGTCTTTATATTTTTGTGCAATTGTTCCAAAATCAGAAACAAACACATCATAATCTTTTACTTTTCCAAGTACAGCAGCACCAACGCCACTTTCACCCGAACCAAGCACCACTAACCTTTTATATTGCTTTAAGCCAGTCATTTAGTACTATCTCAATTTTAAAGTTGCAATTGCAAAAATGGCCAACAAGATTCCGATAATCCAGAATCTACTTACAATCTTAGCTTCTGCATATCCACTCTTTTGATAGTGATGGTGTAGAGGCGCCATTTTAAAAATTCGTTTTCCTTCACCTAGTTTCCTTTTGGTGTATTTGAAATATCCTACTTGAATAATAACACTTAAATTTTCGACTAAAAAGATTCCACAGATGATAGGAATCATTAATTCTTTTCGGATAGCTATAGCAAACGTGGCAATAATACCTCCTAATGCTAAACTTCCTGTGTCTCCCATGAAAACCTGAGCTGGGTAAGCATTGTACCATAAAAAACCAATACAAGCACCTACAAACGCCCCCATGAATATTACCAATTCACCGGATTCAGGTATGTACATGATGTTTAAGTAATCGGCAAAAAATGCATTTCCAGAAACATAAGCTAAGATTCCTAGAGTAACTCCAATTATAGCCGAAGTTCCGGTAGCTAATCCATCAATCCCATCGGTTAAATTGGCTCCATTTGAAACTGCTGCGATAATGATTATTACTACAGGAATAAAAACTAACCAACCCCATTTTGCTGCATCTAATCCAAACCACTCCACTGCATCGCCGTAGTTGAGCTCATTATTTTTAAAGAAAGGAATAGTCGTCGTTAATGTTTTACTTTCCTTCCATTCGGTTTCTTTTACAAAATTCCCGTTTTCTGTTTTTACAAAAGTGGTGTTTACTTCTTCCGATATTTTAACATCATTACTTAGGAAAAGAGTTGCCCCTACGATAATGCCTATTCCAACCTGACCAACAATTTTAGACTTCCCAGCTAGTCCTTCTTTGTTCTTTTTAAATACTTTAATATAATCGTCTACAAATCCAATAAGACCTAACCAAACTGTTGATAATAATAACATTATAATATAAATGTTATCCAATTTGGCAAACAATAAAGTTGGAATTAAAATAGCTGCTAAGATTAATAAACCACCCATTGTAGGTGTTCCTGATTTTTCTAACTGACCATCTAAACCAAGATCACGAACTGTTTCACCAACTTGTAACCGGTGCAACATTTTAATAATTCGTTTCCCTAAAATCATTGATATAATCAACGATACAATAAACGCAAAAGCTGCTCTAGTTGTAATAAACTGGAAAGCTCCCGCACCAGGGAAATTTAATTCGTTTAAATAGTTAAATAAGTAATACAACATTATTTCTCAAGTATTTTGAATGAATCTTCTAACATCTCTAAATCATCAAAAGGATGTTTTACACCACTAATTTCTTGATACTTTTCATGTCCTTTTCCTGCAACTATTATAATATCACCAGGTTTAGCTAAAACGCAAGCCGTTTTTATAGCTTCTCCTCTGTCGGTAATTGCTAACATCTTCCCTAATTCAACAGGATCTAATCCCATTTTCATTTCATTAATAATCGCTTCTGGATTTTCTGATCTTGGATTATCGGAGGTAACAATTACACGATCACTTAAATTTGCTGCTATTCTAGCCATTAATGGTCGTTTTGCGGTATCTCTATCTCCACCACAACCAACAACTGTTATCAACTCTTCGTTTCCTGATCGTATATCTTTAATGGTATTTAAAACCTTTTTTAAGGCATCTGGAGTATGTGCGTAGTCAATAATTGCAACGATTCCAACTTTTGATTTGAAATGCTGGAATCTTCCTTCAACTGCAGGCAAGCTACTTAAAGAGGTTAAAACCTCAATTTTATCTTCTCCTAATTCAACAGCTGTAGCGTAAACTGACAATAAATTATATGCATTGAATGAACCTACTAGCCTAGTCCAAACATCCTGACCATCAATACTTAATTGTAATCCTTCAAAAGAATTCTCTACTAATCTACATTTATAATCAGCCATTGCTTTTAATCCGTACTTTTTCACCTCAGCTTTCGTATTTAAAACCATGGTATTTCCGTGACGCTCATCTGCGTTGGTAATCGCTTTTGTAAATGAAGGAAGATCATCGAAAAATTTCTTTTTCGCTTTAATGTATTCATCAAACGTATTGTGATAATCTAAATGATCATGTGTAATATTTGTAAATAAAGCTAAATCGAAAGCTAAGCCTGCAATTCGGTTTTGATGAATTGCATGAGAACTCACTTCCATGAAGCAATAATTACAACCTTTCGCCACCATTTCTGCCAACAATTCGTTTATTGCTATAGCATCTGGTGTTGTATGTGTAGATGGAATAGTTTCTCCTAAAATTCTATTTTTAACAGTTGATAATAAACCTACTTTTTTTCCTAAACCTCTAAATAATAAGTATAATAAAGTAGCTGTAGTTGTTTTACCATTAGTACCCGTTATTCCTATAAGTTTTAGGTTTTCTGAAGGATTATCGTAAAAATTTGCTGCAATTATACCCAAAGCTTTTGATGAACTGGTTACTTTCACATAAGTCATGCGTTCCAAAATTTCATCTGGAAATTCCTCACAAATAATAGCAACCGCACCTTCTTCAATTGTTTTATCAATAAAAGTATGCCCGTCAACAGTTGTTCCTCGTGTAGCTATAAATAAGCTATCACGAATGACTTTGCGAGAATCAAAACAAATAGAGGTAATCGCTAAGTTGATATTCCCCTTAACTTCCTCAATTCCTGTTTTATATAATAATTCAGATAGTAATTTCATTACCCAAGTATTATTTCGATTTGTTTTCCTATAATTATCTTAGATCCTGGCGCTAGACTTTGCTTTCTAACTTTTCCTTTCCCCACTACTTTCACTGTTAAACCTTTTTGTTCCAATAAATACAATGCATCCTTAACTGTTAAGCCTTTTACATTTGGAACCTTATCAGTAGTTATTTTAATTTTTTTTATTTTTAATTTATTTGATTTCACTTGAGCTTTAACATACTCTTGTCCACCTCTCGAATCGGTTTCGATAGACAATTCCTTAGCAATAATTAGATATTCGTTTTCTAGTCCGTTTTTTAAATCAATATTAACCTTCACGTTTTTAGCTAAAAGCTCTGTTCTTAATTCCTTATCTAAAGCATATACTCTATCTGAAATCTTTCTAAAAACAGGCGCAGCAGTACTTCCTCCGTAAAATCCATTTTGACGCGGATTTGTAATTACCACAATACATGTATATCTAGGGTTATCCGCAGGGAAATAACCGGCGAAAGAACTTCTATATTCCACTTTACTTTTCCCGTTTTTAGCGTAATTTATTTTTGCAGTCCCTGTCTTTCCTGCAACTTCGTAAAGCGAACCTCTAAAAGGTTTTTTTGCTGTCCCTCTGATAACTACTCCTTTTAATAGTTCTTGTAATTTTTTAACTGTTGCTTCTGAACAAATTGAAGACTTAATAATTTGAGGTTGAAATTCTGTTACCTCTTTATTTGCGTTAATGATTTTCTCTATGAAAATTGGTTTAACTAACTGACCGTCATTTGCTACTGCATTATAATACGCTAGCATTTGAAGCGGTGTAAACTGTGTTTCATAGCCATGACACGTCCAAGCAAGCGTTGTACCATACCAATCTTTATCAGAAGGAGATTTTATCTTCGGAGCATTCTCGCCTATTATATCAACGTTTAGTTTATCCTGTAGTCCAAAACTGTATAATCGTTCAATAAACTCACCTGGATTTTGTTTATAATATTCTTCAACTAATTTTACTGTTCCAACATTAGATGACTTTTCGAAAATCTCACGGACAGACAATGTTGTATTTTTAGGGTAATAATGAGAATCTCTCACCTTTCGATCATAAATTTTATAAATACCATGACCTATTGAAATATTCTTTTTATCCAAATCAATTTGCTCTTTTTCAAGAACAGCCATAAAACTCGCTAGTTTAATTGTAGACCCTGGTTCCTCAGAATCAGCGACAGCGTAATTTCTAGACTCAAAAAACTCTCCGGTTGCTGTATCAATTGATAAATTTGCTATTGCTCTGATTTTACCAGTTGCAACTTCCATAACGACAGCACAACCATGATCAGCTTTATTGAAGAATAATTGATCTTTCAACGCATTTTCAGCAACTTCTTGAATATTAATATCGATTGTTGAATAAACATCAGCACCATCAATCGGGTCCTTAGTATTATCGTTGTTTACAGGAATCCAAACGCCTGGTTTTCTTTTCTGTAACTGAGTCCCATTCGTACCGCTTAAATAGGAATCATAAGCACCTTCTAATCCAAATGGCGCTCTACTTCCAATTGTACGCGCTGCTAAAACTCCAAAAGGCTTTTTTCTTTGCGTAAACTTACTATATGCTAATCCAGACTTCAATCGTCCTTGATTGATAAAAGGCAACGTCTTTAATCGTTGAAAATCTGGATAATTTAATGCTCTACTTAATTGATACCATCTTACCTTATCCTTAAACGCTTGAGTAATTCCTCTATAATATTCTTTACTTGTTCTTCTTCCAATAAGAACGGCAAGAGAATCTGCTAAATCAGAAATATGTCTGTTTAAAGTATCTTCATTAATCGCAGAAGAAGTCAAATCTAAACCAACATTATAATAGGTTAATGATGTAGCCAATAAACTACCATCTTTAGCATATAAGTCACCTCTCTTCGCAGGGAATGTTCTGTTTTTAACTGACGTGGTTTTAACAGCCGCAATAACCTCATCTCCTTTAAAGAATTGGATGTTGATTGCTGCACCAATAATCAAAAGACTAAATGCTACAAGAACAAAAAAGAATAGGTATACTCTTTTTAATATGTTCGAATTTGATTCCACTAACTAATACCCTTATTTACTTTTATTAATATTCTCTTTTAACTGAAAAGGAGGTTTTTTACTTTCTTTTAAACCTAACTTCTCAACTCTCTTAACAACTTCGTTTCGTTGACCTTTTAAACTAACTTGGGTTTTCGTAATAACGAATTCATTGTTCTGATCATTAATCTCATTTTTCACACCTTCCATCTCCCTAACAGTCTCTTCCAAATAATAAGAGTTCGTGATATAAAGGAATCCCATCCCCGTTAAAAAAAGCACAAATGGAAGATTTTTGAAAAACAACTTTTCATTTAATCCAAACCACTTTTTTATTTTTAATTTATCTTTCAATCTTATTTAAACTTTAGCTGCAATTCTCAGCTTAGCACTTCTTGCTCTGTTATTAATTTCAACTTCTTCTTCAGATGGGACAAGTGGTTTTCTTGTGATTACTTTTAAAGGAGATAATGGATTACCAAATAAATCCTTTTCTTCTTTTCCTTCGAAATTCCCTGAACGCATAAAATTCTTCACCAAGCGATCTTCGATTGAATGATATGCAATAACAACCAATTTCCCTCCTGGCTTTAACATTGTAATGCACTGGTTAAGCATATCTTTTAAAACCTGCATTTCATTATTAACCTCAATTCGTAAGGCTTGGAATGCTTGCGCTAAAAACTTGTTGTGTTTATTAGGAGGTGCCATTTTTCGTAGAACAGTAACCAAACTAGCTGTCGTTTTTAATGGAGCTTCATCGTTTGCTTCTTTAATTCTTCGGGCAATTCTCCCAGCTCCTTTTAAATCAGAATAAGATCTAAACATTGCGGCTAATTCTTCCCAACTATATTCTGTAATAATATCTGCTGCGGTTTTTTTGACTCCTTTCCCCATTCTCATGTCCAACGGGCCATCAAAACGAATTGAGAAACCTCTTTCTTCTGCATCAAACTGATGAGAGGACACACCTAAGTCTGCTAGAATCCCATCTACTTCCCTAACACGATATAACTTTAATGAGTTTTCTAAATCTGAAAAATTAGAGTGAATTAACGTTAAACGATCATCCTCTAATTCGTTCTCTAATGCATCTTCATCTTGATCAAAAGCATAAAGTGCACAATTTTCACTCCTACTAAGAATCTCTTTAGAATGACCTCCGCCTCCGTAAGTAACATCAACATAAACGCCACCATCGGTAACATTTAGTGCGTCAACACTTTCTTTTAATAAAACAGATACATGGTATTGCATTCTTATTCTTCTCCAAGGTTTACATCACCCATAACATCCTCTGCTAATCCAGCAAAATCATCATCGGTCATTTCCAACTCAGCATCGTAAGACTTCTTATCCCAAATCTCTATTTTGTTTCCATATGCAAAAAGGATTAATTCCTTTTGAACTCCGGCATACTCCAATAGATTTTTAGGAAGATTAATCCTTCCAACGCTGTCTAACTCTAGTTGTGTTGCACCACTGATGAACTTACGGGCGAAAACCCTGTTCTTCTTAACAAACTGGTTTAAACTGGAAACCTTTTCAGATACTGCTTCCCAATCGTGTTTTTGATACAACTCCAAACAATTTTCAATACCTCGCTTAACAAACAACTTCCCTTCGGCAGCTGCGGAGAATTGCTTACGCAGTCCCGACGGCACCAAAAGGCGGCCCTTCGCGTCTACTTTGCATTCATATTCTCCAATTAAATTCGTCATTGTCTTTTATTCGAGCGTAAAAATAAGAGATTTCCCCCACTTCTTACCACCTTTTACCACTTTGTTAATAACTTTAGAACAGAGTGAAGTTAATAAGATTTTAACAAACAATAAAATCCCTTACAAACAAAGCTTAATAGGCTGATTATAGAAAAGTGGGAAATGGTGGGAATAATTTTCACCTATAGTAACTAACAATTAAACAAATGGGTTTAGAGGTGAAACATATTTAAGAAATACAATTAGGAAGCTGTTTGATATTAAAGAGAAAGCCTTCCTTTTTTCTGTGTTTAACGACCAAATAAATGCTCATTTTGAAACTAAGCTCATATTTTCATCATCAACCTTGAACCTCAATTGCGTTTTTACTATATTTACATTTGGTTTTCACATCAGAATTATGAGTCACGTTATAAAAGAACAAGGAAAGTTTAAATATTTAGAAGAAGGAGAAGGAGAAGTAATTGTAATATTACATGGTCTTTTCGGTGCTCTTTCTAATTTTCAAGATTTATTCGATCATTTTAAAGGGAAATATAAAGTAGTTATACCAATGCTACCTTTATACGAAATGCCTGTGCTTTTAACAGGTGTTAAATCGTTGGCTAAATACGTAAATGAATTCGTTGACACAATGGGTTACGATAACGTTACACTTTTAGGAAATTCTTTAGGAGGACATGTTTCTTTAGTTTACTATTCAAATTGGCCTGATAAAATTCATTCAATCGTATTAACTGGTTCATCTGGCTTATATGAAAATGCTTTTGGAAATCAATACCCAAGAAAAGGAGATAAGGAATATATCCGTGAAAAAACTGCAAAGACTTTTTACGATCCTGAATTGGCAACTGATGAATTAATTGATGAAGTTGCTGATACGATTGGTGACAGAAATAAATTGGTTAGAATTTTAAAATTAGCGAAATCTGCTATCCGTCACAACATGGCGAGTGAACTTCCAAAATTTAAAATACCGGTTTGTTTAATTTGGGGAAAACAAGATATAGTTACACCTCCAGAAGTTGCTGAAGAATTCCATAAATTATTACCAGACTCTGAATTATTCTGGATCGATAAATGTGGACATGCGCCTATGATGGAACACCCAAAAGAATTTAACGAATTGTTAAGTCCTTGGTTAGATAGAATTAGAGGGTGAAAATTTTAAAAGCAGCTAGAATTTAGCTGTTTTTTTTATTTAAAAAATAATACATGAACACAAAATTCAACCTCTTCCTAATTTTAATTGGAATGTCGTTTCTTGGACAAGCTCAATTAGAATTAATTGGTAGTGACACAATTGTCATTCCTTGTCCACAACAAACATACTATTATGATGGATTTGTATTAAAACCCGATATGCCAGGTGGATCTTGGAAAGACATTAACCTATTCGGATGGAAAGCAATAATTAAAAACGATAGCATATTCCCCCTAAATGTTATCAATAACACAAGGACAGAGTTTCATCCTCTTGTTTATAAATTAGAGATAAATAATATAGAATACCTTGACACAGCTATAATTCAATTTAAAAACAGATTGAGTTACTATTCAAGTACATCTCCAAGTGTATGGTCTAACTCTTTTAATTGTGGTGACACCATTTTACTTGAATGGGAAAATCCAGTAGATTCTGTTGTTTATAAAGATGGAATAGTACGAAGTGACACATTCATTGTAAAAAACAATTATGAAGTTCATACTTATTACGGATATGTTGATGGTTGTAGATTAGATTACGGATACGACTCTTATTCTGACAGTATATCTTACTACCCGCAAGAAAAGTGTTCTAATATAACATCAACCAACAATTCAAATCTGGAGGAAGTCTTTGAAATTTATCCTAATCCATCAAGTGGTATTTTTAACGTTAGTAACAAGAAAGGTATAGTATCAGTTTTTGATTTTTCTGGAAGAGTCTTATTAAAGGAAAAAATCAATAATGGAATAATTGACATGAATCATTTTCAACCCGGCTCTTATTTAATTAAATTTAGAGACGAAAATTTGATTTTTACTGAAATTGGAGTAATTAAATAAAGCACAAAAAAATGGTCAGTGAAACTGACCATTTTTTTGTGCTTAACTTTACCATATGAAAATTAAGACAGCTTCATTTGTTATTAGTGAACCAAACTGGAAAGATTGCCCAAAACCTATCATTCCAGAGTATGCGTTTATCGGAAGGTCTAACGTAGGTAAAAGCTCACTAATCAATATGCTTTGCAATAACAAAGGGTTGGCTAAAACATCATCAACACCTGGTAAAACTCAATTAATTAATCATTTTTTAATTAATGAAAAATGGTACCTGTGTGATTTACCGGGCTATGGATATGCCAAAGTATCCAAAAAGTCTCGTGCAATTTGGCAAAAGATGATTAGAGGTTATTTGATAAACCGTGAAAATTTAATGAATACGTTTGTACTTATTGATGTACGAATTAAACCTCAAACGATTGATATTGAATTCATGCAGTTCTTAGGAGAAAACGATGTCCCTTTTTCAATCGTATTCACGAAGAGTGATAAAATCAAACAAAAAGAGGTTGCTGCAAACGTGAAAGCTTACCAAAACGAGTTATATCGCTATTGGGAAGAACTTCCTCCTTTCCTAGTTTCATCATCGGAGAAAGCTTTAGGTAAAAGAGAAATTCTTACTTATATCGAAGAAATAAATCCACTCTTTAAAAAGCCTTTGTAACATTTTACGTCCACAAAATTCACTTTCCTTAAAAATCTTTTTAATTTCGTTCAATGAAAAAAGTAATTTCTATTGGAATTATATTCTGCGTTTTTTTAGTTGCGTGTAATTCTATTAAAGAAATAGATACTAGGTGGGCAAGAGGAATTAATGCATGTGAAAAGCTTGAAGGAAAAACAGTTGTTTACACCATTTTTGTGGATAGTAAAACATCTTTATTCTGGACAGGTTTCGACATTAAATCAACTAAAGACTCTTTACAAAAAGTATTCGATTGGACGATTAAACAAGCAGCTGAAAACGGAAAAACGATTGAAATAATCCCAGAATATTATAGCGCAGGAAATCAATACAGCGTCAAGAAAAAACTTCCATATCCTAAGGTATCTGATGCTTTTAAAAAAGAAGAAGCAAAAGATCAATCAAAATTTAACAAGTGGGCTGAATCCATTGTTAAGAAAGTAGAGAAAAGCGTTAAGCTAAATCCAGGACAAAAACTTCCTGCTAAACCACGCTTAAAAGGCTTTGCCAAATTGGAAGCAAAACTAAAAAGAAAACACGCTGCTGATAACGTAGCGATTTTCTTCATGCTTAATAATTACTATTTAATTGATGCGAACGCTGTTTTTAATTCAATGACGGATGAGCAAGTAGAATTTGCCATTAACAGCGGTAAAAACTCAAGTCGTTTAGCAAGTCAATTTTTAACACTATTTGGAGCGCAACCTTTAACATCAGGAAAAAACTCTCAGTACAAAATTAAAAACGTTGAATTGGCTAAGGTTGATTTCCCTAATGATATTATGGTTAGTCCCGAACAAGATTTAAATCAATTAAACATCGGTCAATTCACAGCATTCATGTTAGGTTGGCAAGAAAAATTTGAACCGCAATACGTAGATTTCTTCAAGGTTAAATTAAAAAAGAAAAAAGATGAGAATGAATAAGAAGACGTTTAATATTTCATTCATATTTATCCTTACAATGATACTTTTAGCCTGTGGTACAACAGGTAGAATGGACAATTCTTGGCGAAGGAACCTTAATGGTTGCAAAATCCTAAAAGATGATGTCTTAATCTATCCTGTTTTCGTGGAAGAAAAAAGAGGCGCTAAATGGTTACAAGAAGAAAAAAAAGCTTTTTTAGATTCATTAAAGGTCTCCACTAACTGGATACTTGCACAATCTAAAGCATATAATGTAAATCTTAATTTCATTATTGAAGCGCACCCTAATGCTATTGCTGTTGGACTACCTGGGAAGAATATTGCTGGAGCATATAATCTAGCCTCTACCAACCTTGGAGTAGCAAAGATTAATAAGCATTATGATAATGCAGCAAAAAAGCTTGCACGCGCTATTAAACGATCTAAAAAAGCCTTACCTCCATATATTTCTCGTATTAAAACGAAGGACCAAGTTATTGCTAAACTGAGAAATAACTTCCAAGTTGAAAGTGTCGTTTTACTCTTCATTCATAAACCAGAAAAGAATAATAATGTGTTTTTCAGCTTAAATACCTTGAGTAATAAAACGATAGAATACGGTGTGAATTCATTTAACAAACCAAGCTTAATGGCTTTCCAAATCCTAGAGTTATTCGGCGCTACTTCTTTTAATTTTGACGTTAAGAAAAAAAGGAAAGAAAAGATAATGAAACATATAGATGATAACTTCCCAAATGACATAATGGCAAAACCTTTCCAAACACTTTCTAAGTCAACAACAGGAGCTGTCACCGATTATTTAATTGGCTGGACACCTAAAATTGACCCCGTTCATCAAATCCTAATGGAAGGAGGAAAAGTTAAAATATTAAAAAAGTAAATGAATTCTCTTTCTATTTACCATTATCATATCGTTACCCGATTGATAATGACGAGTCTGAGCATATCCTTTATTACAGCATGTTTTATTGAAATGGCTTTTATTGTGGCTGCTGTTTTCACCTTACCTGTTATCATAATCACCACTTTATGGACTCTTTTTGATAAAACAACCATTACTATTAAGGATAACTTAATCACTATTAAAGAACGAAATAGAGTAATTGCCGACAACTACAAAATCTCAAAATCAAAAATTGTTAAAATCAGATTAGGAAAGAAGGATTTCACTCATGCTGGTGATACAACATCAAGATCGGGAAGACCTATTGGCAGGTGGAAAAAATTAGCCTACAGAAAAAAAATCGTCGCCATACAAACTCAAAGAAGGGTAATTAGTCTGGGAGAAAACCCTAATGATAAAAAAGGTAGAAGAACTGTATAATTTCTTAAAACAAGCCGAAAAAACAAACTAATTCCCTAAAGTTTTCTTAATATTCAGTTTAGCCATTCATTTAATTGGATATATTTAAATCAACTATTTAAAGACTTGGGATCTTTGAAACTAAGTTGTTAAAAACCATCCTTACATTAACTGAATAAAATTTATAATCGGATTTATCGCCAAGCGACAAGCCTAGTATAATAGCTTAAACAAAATTTAAATCGATCCACTGGAACATTAAACACAACATGTAGCAATTAAAGCAAATATCCTCGATTAAGAAAATGCTCGGTTAGCAGATAAAATTTAACGTAAAGTAAAATTATTATATTCGTAAGAAACCTAAACATTTATGACTCCTCCTTCTCTTCAACCTGGTGATAAAATTGCAATTGTTGCATTTGCAAAAAAAATCACTTTTGAAGAAATCTCACCCGCTGTTAAAGTTTTTAAAAGCTGGGGGTTAGAGGTTGTTATTGGTGAAACCATTGGGGCCGAATGGAATCAATTTGGAGGTAATGATGAATTGCGTAGAATGGATATTCAAACCTGCTTAAATGATCATTCTATTAAAGCGATTATCTCAGCAAGAGGTGGATACGGTTCTGTAAGAATTATCGACAAAATAGATTTTTCTGCTTTTATTGAAAAACCTAAATGGCTAATTGGCTTTAGTGATATTACCGTTTTTCATACGCACATCAATCAAAATCACAAACTAGCAACAGTGCATGGGACAATGCCTGTTTTTTTTAAGACAAATACTGCAGAAGCAATTCAATCATTAAAGGATCTTCTTTTTGAAAATAAATTAGATTATTGTTTTCAAACTAGTGATTTTGACCTTTGCCAAAATGGAAACGTAAATGCAGAAATCGTTGGAGGGAATCTATCTATCCTATTCAGCGTTTGCGGTTCAAAATCTCATATCGACACTACGGGTAAAATACTGTTTGTAGAGGACTTGTGTGAATATCTATACCATACAGATAGAATGCTGTTCAATCTAAAACGTAATGGTGTTTTTGACAACCTAGCTGGGCTAATCATTGGGGAATTTACCGACATGAAAGATGGCCCTACACCTTTTGGTAAGCCAGTTGAAGAAATGATTTTTGATTTTGCTAAACATTTAAACATCCCCATTTTTACAGGATTTCCGGCAGGACATATAAAAAACAATAGAACGCTTCTGTTTGGTGAAAAAATAAATATGAGTGTTACAGATGGTGAAATTAAATTAAACTACAAGTAGTGCTAATTTGGATTCTCATATCAACTGTAGTGTTATACTTCCTTATCGGGTTAGTACTTCCGGCAACAACAACAATTGCAAGCTCCATTAAAACAAGTGGTCGGTATGATGTGGTTTTTAAAACGATTAAAGATTTTAAAAACTGGGAACAATGGGCTATTTGGAATGATGATGAAACGTTAAATATTATGCTTTCAGACACCACAAATAAAATTGGTTCTCGCTATCGATGGAGAAGCAAAGTAAAGGAACTTAAAGATGGATTAATTGTTCTTAAAGAAGCTGAAGAAGGATTTCAATTACTTTATCACTTTTATTATGGCAAACAAAAACGCGGACATATCCTGTTTAATGTAGAAGACATGTCAAACTACTCTTTCACAACTTGCTCTATTACAATTAATAATAAGAAGAAAATATTTGCACGCTATTTCACACTACTTGTTAAAAAGTCAATACGCGATAATATAGATGAAGTTTTACTGAAAATAGATAAATTGAGTGTTTGAAGAGCATAAAAAAACCCGCTTAAAGCGGGTTTTTATTTTTAGTATTCATCTTCGTTGAAGAGAAAATCATCTTTTGTTGGAAAATCCGGCCAAATCTCTTCAATTGTCTCGTAAGACTCAACCTCTTCCTCAAGTTCCTGTAAGTTTTCTGTAACTTCCAAAGGAGCACCTGATCTCATCGCGTAATCAATTAATTCGTCCTTAGTTGCTGGCCAAGGTGCATCAGTTAAATAATTCGCTAATTCTAATGTCCAATACATATCTTATTTTTTTAAATTGACATCCAATTTGTCGCAAAAGTATACTTTTAAATTTAGTGTCAAAGTTTTTTTAAAAAAAAATGAAAAAATAATCGTCGGAATAACTAATTTGAATGTGATTAGGAATTTACAACACTAGATTACAGAAATAAAACAACGATCATTTTCAACTGTTTTGTTACTAAAACTCCAAAAATATTTAGTTTTGTACTATGGAGTCAAAAAAATGGTTGAAGCAATTTGAGAAACATCCTGTTTTTCCAATATTGCAAGATGCGTATTCAACCAATGAAAAAATAAATATCCAAGGGAATAAGGGATCTCTTTTACAAGTACTTATTGCAGCATTACAAAACAAAGTGCAGCATAAGCAACTTATTATCGCCGAAGATCAGGAAGAAGCTGCTTATATTTATAATGACCTACAAAATATTTTAGGCGAAACAAAAGCATTGTATTACCCTGCTAGCTCAGTGACTCCATACACAACAAGCAGAACTCAAAACGCAAATATTGTTCAGCGCGCCGAGGTGCTTTCAGAACTAAATAACAATAAAAAGAAAATAATTGTCACGTACCCCGAAGCTCTTTTAGAAAAAGTAGTAACCAAAAAAGAACTTTCTAAAAACAGTTTGAAAATTCAAGTCAACGATAATCTATCAATGGACTTTTTAATTGAAGTGCTTTTTGAATATGAATTCACCAGAGAACAGTTTGTGGTTGAACCAGGACATTTCGCAGTTAGAGGTGGATTAATGGATATATGGTCGTACTCTTACGATAAACCTTTTAGAGTTGACTTTTTTGGCGACGATATCGATTCCATAAGATCTTTTGATCCAGCTGATCAATTATCAATCAGTAGTTATCAAAATATCAATATCGTCCCCAATGTTCAGCAAAGACTTTTACAAGAAGACCAAACTTCTTTTTTAGAATTTTTAGGATTAACATCAACCGTTTGGGTTAAGGATGTTCAATTCACCTTAGATCGTGTTGATAAGCATTATCAAAAAGCAGTTGACGCGTGGAGTAAAATTGAAGACAGTACTATTCAGTTTCCTCCCAATGAACTATTCAGTAATAAGAATAGACTTGAAAAATTACTAAATCAAGTAAAAGTTATAGAGTACGGAGGAAATAACTTTTATAAAGATTCGGAAGAGATCAAACTTGATTCTTCTCCTCAGCCAAACTTCAATAAGAACTTTAAACTTCTTATTGAAGACATTAAAGCGCATCAAAAAAACGGATACGAAGTATCCATAATAAGCGAAAACGCCAAACAAATTGAGCGGATTCATAATATTTTGGAAGACTACGAAGTAAATGGTGACTCTATTGGAAAAGATCTTCATTTCCAACCTCAATACTTTACACTACACGAAGGGTTTATTTGTAATCAAACTAAAATTGTTTGCTATACAGATCATCAAATATTTGATAAATACCACCGATTTAGAGTTAAAGACGAATTAAGAAAAAGTAATGAATCTTTAACAATTAAAGAACTTACAGGATTGCAAAAAGGTGATTTTGTAACACACATCGATTACGGTATTGGTGTGTTTGATGGCTTAGAAATCATCGACCAAGGCGGGAATAAAACAGAATCCATCCGATTATTATATAAAGATCGAGATGTATTATACGTTAGTATTCAATCCCTACACAGAATTGCTAAATACTCAGGAAAAGAAGGGAAAGAGCCTAAATTAAATAAACTTGGAACAACCACTTGGAAAGCAAAAAAAGCAAGTACTAAAAAGAATGTTAAAAAAGTAGCTTACGATTTAATCAAATTATACGCGAAAAGAAAAGCAACGGAAGGTCATCCATTTGCGATGGATTCATATTTACAAACAGAACTGGAAGCGTCTTTTATGTTTGAAGATACTCCTGATCAATTTTCATCTACAGCGGATATAAAAGTTGATATGGAAAGACCATTCCCTATGGACCGTTTAATTTGTGGAGATGTTGGATTTGGGAAAACGGAAATTGCTATTCGCGCAGCTTTTAAAGCGGCTGTAGATGGTAAACAAGTTGCCATTTTAGTTCCGACTACAATCCTGGCTTTCCAACATTTTAGAACGTTCTCGAAACGATTAAAAGACTTCCCTGTTACAGTGGATTATATTAATCGATTTAGAAACCCTAAAGAGCAAAAAGAAACGCTTAAAAATTTAGCAGATGGGAAAATTGATATTATTATAGGAACACACAGACTTGCTGGAAAAGACATAAAATATAACGACTTAGGATTACTAATTATTGATGAAGAACAAAAGTTTGGAGTGTCTGTTAAGGACAAACTAAAAACACTAAAAACGAATTTAGATACACTTACCTTAACCGCTACCCCAATTCCTCGAACGCTTCAGTTTTCGTTGTTAGGCGCAAGAGATTTAAGTGTGATAAACACTCCTCCTCCTAATAGATACCCTGTTGATACTAACGTTACCGGATTTAATGAAGAAACAATTCGAGACGCGATGTCTTACGAATTAGCGAGAGGTGGACAGGTTTACTTTATTCACAATAGGGTTGAAAACATTAAAGATGTTGCCGGAACATTACAACGATTAATTCCAAACGCAAAAATTGGAATTGGTCACGGACAAATGGAAGGAAAAAAACTAGAGGGTGTCATGATGGATTTCATGAATGGTGACTTTGATATTTTAGTTGCTACAACAATTATCGAATCTGGCTTAGACATTCCCAATGCCAACACAATCATTATCAATCAAGCACAAAATTTTGGATTGAGTGATCTTCACCAAATGAGAGGAAGAGTTGGTAGATCAAACAAAAAAGCATTTTGTTATTTATTAGCGCCACCGCTAAGTACTCTAACAAGTGAGGCGCGTAAAAGATTAAGAGCAATAGAAGAATTTAGTGATTTAGGAAGTGGGTTTAACATCGCAATGCGAGATTTAGATATTCGTGGGGCTGGAGATATGCTGGGGGCTGAACAAAGTGGATTTATATCTGACATTGGTTACGATACTTATCAAAAAATACTTGATGAAGCAATTCAGGAATTAAAAGAAGGGGAATTCAAGGATCTTTACGCTGAGGAACTCAAGGAAGAAAACAGAGTGTTTGTTAAAGATTGTGTGATTGAAACCGATATGGAAATCTTAATCCCAACAACTTATGTTAATGCAGTTGATGAACGTTTGAGGTTGTACAAAAGACTAAATGACATTAACACTGAGGAAGACCTTATAACCTTTGTTAAAAACCTAGTTGATCGATTTGGAGAACTGCCTCATCAAACGGAAGAGCTTGTTGCGACAATGCGTTTAAAATGGCTTGCTCAAAATATCGGACTAGAGAAGTTGTACTTGAAAAACAGTAAACTTCGTGGTTACTTCATCTCCAATGTTGACAGTGATTACTACCAAACAGAAAAATTTGGGAAAATATTAATGTATGTTCAAAAAAATGGAAAGACTTGTAAGATGAAAGAAATCAAGGGGAGATTGGCGCTTACTTTCGAAAAAGTCAGATCAATAGAATGGGCTTATGATATTTTAGAAACATTGAATAAAGCAATATAAATAAAAGTTATTCTGCCCTTTTGCAGGTTGGTTACTTTTAAACGAGTCCCGCGTAAAATCGACTTGGTTTTGTTATTTGGGAATATCTTTGTTATCTTCTGACAAATAACCTGTCAATGAGCCACTTCGGAACCAACCTTAAAATATTAAGAAAAAGACGTGCTAGGTCACAAGCTGACCTTTCACAATCTTTAAAATTAACGCGTTCTTCATTAAGCGCTTATGAAGTTGGAACGGCTGAACCTAACTACGACACCTTAATGCGCATTTCAAAATATTTCAAAGTTCCAATTGATGTTTTTTTAAAAGACGATTTACATGAGTTTTCGGAATTAAGATTAACCAACTTAGAAAACGGATTTGATGTTGATGTAAGTGGAAAAAAACTCCGCGTACTAACTACAACCGTAAATCAGGATAATGAAGAGAACATCGAATTAGTACCAATGGCTGCTCAAGCAGGTTACACTCAAGGTCTTTACGACCCTGAATACATCAAAGTATTACCAACGTTTCAATTGCCCTTCCTTTCAAAGGATCGTAAATACAGAACATTTCCTATTTCAGGAGATTCAATGCCCCCAATTTCTAACGGGAGTTTTGTTACTGGGGAATTCATCCAAAATTGGAATTACGTAAAAGATGGCTATCCATATATCATTGTAACCAAAGAAGACGGAATCGTATTTAAAGTAGTTTACAACAAAATAAAAAGTAATAAAACCTTCTTACTTTGTTCAACGAATACTGCTTATGAACCTTATGAAGTTAAAGTTGATGATATTTTAGAGATATGGAAGTTCACCAATTATATTAATTCTGACGCTCCAGAGTTTAAATTACAAGATTAAAATATCTTATAAAAGTTTTTAATGGAAAGGTATCCTAGTAATTGAACAACCAACATACTGGCAATAAAAAATTCCAATTCACTTATACTCCATAAATAAAAAGCAATAATCGTAAGCTGAATAAGCCCAAAAAGCAACCAGCTTAAGCAAACTACCGAAAGGTAAAAAGCTGCATCCTTGACCTTTAAAACCAATAGTTTTGTTATTAAAATTGTTGGTGAAAAAATAATAAATCCTGGCAACGATATTAGGAATGAAAAAATCTTAGCAAAAGAAGATCGTGGTCTGTTGTACTTATATTTATCGAGTTTCCAATTATACCCGTCTTTATTTAAACCTTTTTCTTGTGGAATAGATTTCACAGCAGCAATCATTTCCATGTCATTCCTAGACTGGAGAACTATGCCTTTCCAATACCTTCTCTTAAACCTTGTGTAATCTCCTGATATGTGAATTAAATTTGCACGTAACTCCCCCTGAAGTCGCTTAAGAAATACTGACTGAGCACGTGACTTAGAGTCGTTAAATACATTCCTATATTCGGACATTAATATTGGTCTTAAAAAACTGACAAACACTTTCTTCCCCGCTATGAAGTGGTTTTCATAATTTATAGCAACCGGAACAACATGTAATTTTAATTTAAAATTATTTTGCTCTTCAGCTTCAAAAGCCAAACGTGCTACACCTTTTTTCAAATTAAAACAATGATGAATTGGCTCACTAACTCCCTCAGGAAAAATCAACACAGCCCCGCTATTCTCCAACTTATCAATGCAGTACTGGAATGTTTTCCGATTGTTTTCTTTTATATCTCCCGTTCTATCTTGTTGCCGAAAAATTGGGATTAAATTTAAAGCATTCAAAACTTTAACCGTTAATTTACCTTTAAACACATCAGAGCGCGTTAAGAAGTATATTGGACGGTTTAATTTCAATGCAACCAAAATACCATCCAAAAATGCATTTTGATGATTCACAGCAAAAATAACTGGCTTATCCTTCGGCACGTTGCTCAACCCTCTAAATTCCAATCTCTTAAAGAAAACTGGAAGATATACTCTTAATATATATTGAATTAACTTATAAACCATTCGATAAAATCATAGCTACAAAGTAATTACTTTTTTACATTTGTTTAAACAACATTTTAATTTTTCTACTATGTTTCACTCATTAGCAATTAAAAACATCCAAAAAGAAACTACTGAAGCTGTTTCTATCGAGTTTGAAGTTCCGTCTTCTTTAAAAGAAGATTTTCAATTTCTTTCAGGACAATTTTTAACGTTAAAAACTGAAATAGGTGGTAATGAAGTAAGAAGATCTTATTCTATTTGCTCCTCACCAAAATCAGGCATTTTAAAAGTAGTAGTTAAACAAGTAGAAAATGGTGTTTTCTCTACATACGCTAACAGTACTCTAAAAAACAATGACACGATAGAGGTTGGTGTTCCAGCTGGTGGGTTTGTTGTAAATACGGAAGCGGACAATAAAAAAAATTACACATTAATTGCTGCCGGTAGTGGAATTACACCTGTTATATCCATTGCTAAAACAATTTTAGAGGACGAACCTAATAGTTCTGTAAACCTATTTTATGGTAACAAAACAGCCAGCCAAACAATATTTAAAACTGAATTAGAAGAACTAAGTAAAGAATACAATAACCGTTTAAATTTTCACTTATTATTTAGTGCTGAAAAAGGTGATTCTAGATTTCATTCAGGGAGAATTGAAGGAAGGAAAATTAAAAAAATATTCAAAGAATTCGCGCCCATTTCAAACACGAATGAAGTATTCATCTGTGGCCCACAGGAAATGACTGAAGCCATTAGAGATTTCTTAATTAAAAAACATAAGTACCCTGTAAACCAAATTCATTTTGAACTTTTTACAACTACATTAAAAAAAACCAAATCGAATTCAAAATCAAATAAGTCAAGTTTAGTTACTGCAACGATTGATGGAGAAACGTTCGAGTTTACAGTTAAACCAGGAGAAACGATTTTAGACGCCGGAACTAAAAACGGTGTCGATATCCCATTTTCTTGTCAAGGTGGTGTGTGTGGAGCTTGTAAGTGCATTAAAGGCGAAGGAGAGCTTACGATGGATAACAACATTGTGCTGTCAGACGACGAAGTAGCTAGCGGACAATACTTAGCATGTCAATCTAAAGTAAAATCTGAATCTGTAAAAATTAGTTTCGATTTTTAATCGCCGAATCCCTTAGGCACAGTTCCAATTTAAAAGAAAAAAATTAAGCTGTTAATTCATTTTGTAAGAAAATGATAATTAGTGGAATAAAAGTAGACCATTTTTCGATAAACATTGAAACCCACACGTTGATTCATGGATTCACTTCGATTCAAAAAAGAATCAACGTGCATTTTATTTCAAAAAATAAAGTAAAAAGAGCTGGTTAAAAGTTTCATGACTTCTACATTACAAATGGAATTAATTATAATTAGATTATTGGCTTAATTAAAAGCCCGAAATCCGTTATACTTCTAGTTAATAAATAATTACCACACGCTACTTCAAGGGGGAAAACAAACATTAATGTTTCTAAAACTAAGACTTTACATTAGTTCAACCCTCACTTAGAGAGAGGTGTAGTTGATTTCTGTAGACAAAAAATCGATTCTTTAACAAGAATAAAGCTGGCTCTACAGAAAGGATAGAAAAGTAAAATTGATAAAAATAACCGTATTACGAACTACTTGTTTTTCAATGTTAGGCTTAAAAGTAAAACCCGACTTAGTGCTTTAATTTGAAGTCTTTTGTAAAAAAAAAACAACCCGTTAGACAATGGGAAAAACTTATTAAATACCAAAAATCCGCATTTTTTTTGTAACCCTTTATTTCTAATGTATTACATAACTGAAGTCGCGGCAAAATGGATTTGTTTCGGCAATAATTTAAAAAGCAGTTATATATGTCAGCAGAGAAACTCAGTCCACGTCAACAAATGATCGGTATCATGTACCTAGTGCTACTAGCAATGCTCGCGATGAATGCCTCAAAAGACTTATTAAACGCATTCATATTTTTGGAAGATGGTATTGATGTTACAACCAAAAATTTTAACAGTACCAATCAAACGATTTATACCAAAATATCCAATGCCTCCGCAACAGGCTCTAAGCTGGCAGCACAAACCAACAAAAATGCGATCGAAATAGGAAAATCATCTAATCAACTTTATAATGAGATTGAAAAATTTAAAGATGACATCATCGATATCGGTGGCGGATTGGATGAAGAAACCCATATTCCCTTAGGAAAAGACAACCAAGATGTTGGAGCTGAATATCTTGTTGTGAAAGGACATGGGAAGGTTTTAAAGCAGAAAATAGGCGATTATAAAATATTACTTACCAACCTTATTGACAAAAGGGATACAGGAGTAATTAATGGAATTAATAAATTGCTTAAGACTCCCGAGCATATTGATTATGAAGGTGTTAACTCACCATGGGAAAATGGGATTAGTGAATACTTACCGTTAGCTGCTGTTACTGCAAACTTGACAAATATTCAAAGTTATATTCGTAATGCTGAGTCCCAAGTACTAAGTTATTTGTTCGAACAGATTAATCAAGACGCTTATAAAGTAAATAAGATAATGGCGACTTCCATTGCCGAAAATGGATATGTTTTACAAGGCGATCAATACAGTGCTAATGTTTTCTTAGCTGCTGCCGATACCACTCAAGAGCCTATTGTTATTATTGGAGATTTTGACACTGCTTACTACAACAACACAGGTCAAATAAAATTCACAGGACCTACTGATAGTCTTCCTGTAGATGCAGGGATTGGAAAATTAAGATTAGATGCCAATGAAACCGGAAACCACACTTGGGGTGGAATTATGAAAGTGCCACACCCCAACCCAAAGCGAAAAGGTGAATACCTCATCTACCCTTTTGTAAACAACTATACAGTAGCTGCTCCAAGTGCTGTGATTTCCTCCGATCAATTGAATATTATGTATATGGGATTAGATAATGAAATTAGTATTTCTGCTCCAGGAATGAAGTCGGAAGATTTAATTGTAACAGCAAGTAATAATTGTAGGGTTACTTCGAGGGGAAATGGAAAGTATTATTTCAGGCCATCAAAAGGTGGAAGAATCAACATCACAGTTTCAACAAAGATGAATGGTGTAACAAAAGTTATTTCTCAACAAAAGTGGAAAGGAACTTCACTTCCTAAGCCATATATTGATATACCTGGTGTTAGAGGCGGTAAATCTCCGGCTGCCACTTTAGCCCAAATTTTAAAAGCGGTCGGGGCAAGACCAAAATACCCTAAGTCATTCCCAATGTCAGCAACTCCTATGACTGAAAAAATTGAATTAGAATACATCAACTCGGGAAATATATTCACTCCTCCAATTGCTAAAAACGGAAAAATATCTACATCGGTAGTCAATCAATTAACAAGATTACCTAGAGGAAGTAGTGTAAACGTAACCATTAAAGCAAAGGGTCCGGATGGAATCCCTCATACTATTAATACTTCTGTTATTATTCGATAATGTCAGGAAGTATCTCTTTTGAGGTATGGAGTTTGAAAGAAAGGGAGTTTAATCAACTCCCTTTTTATTTAAACTTTAATTTATCTTTACAGTCTGTATGATTAAAAGATTTCAATTCGTTTTTAGGTATATTAAGTATTGGTTTAAGGCCAAACAAACTTCAACTTCTCCGTTTGTATCAGAATTAATTTCTGACGTGATAAAAAACGACAAACATTTTTACGCTTTTGAGGAGATTGAAGGTATTCGAGCTACTTTGAAAAATAATCGATCTATTATAAAAATCACTGATTTTGGAGCTGGAAGTAGAATTAACAAATCCAACGAACGTAAAATATCAGATGTCGCAGCCAATTCTGCAAAAGCTCCTTTTTTAGGACGAATCATATTTAAACTCATCAATCACTTTCAACCTCAGAATATGATTGAATTGGGAACATCTTTAGGAATATCAGGATGTTATCAAATTGCGCCAAATAAATCAGCAAACTTTACAACACTTGAAGGTTGTCCAGAAACGGCCAAAGTTGCTCACCGTGTTCTTTCTAATTTTAAAGCTAAAAACCTAAAAGTAAAAGTGGGCGATTTCGCTAAAACGCTTCCCGAGGTTATCAATACTTACGATCAACTAGATTATGTTTTTTTTGATGGTAATCACCAGAAAAAACCAACGCTAGACTATTTCAACTGGTGTCTGCCAAAAGCACACGAAGGCACCTTGTTTATCTTTGATGATATTCACTGGAGCAAGGGAATGGAAGAAGCTTGGGAAGAGATTAAAAGCCATCCTGAAGTTACTTTAACAGTTGATTTGTTTTGGATTGGACTTGTGTTCTTTAAGAAAGAAAAAATTAAAGAACATTTTTTAATCAAATAATTTTAAACGAAAAAAGCCAATTATATTTTAATTGGCTTTTTTCGTTTAAAATCTATGTAAATCCCTCAATTAAAACTAAGGGATTTTTACTAATCTATTTTTCTTTCTACAAATACGCAATAGGTTCCTGCCATCTTATCATGTAATCCTTGACGAGCTTTACTAGCTACAAAAAGGGCCGATACCAACATTAATAATTGAAACACATAGCTTAAGCCTGCAGAAACTTCTTGCGCTTGAACTGCGGCTATATCTAACCAGCCATCCGCGGCTATAAATGCTTCCGAACTAAATAATGGATATATTTCAAGAAGTCCAGCAAGTGAAGCAAACAACCAAAAAAGAGATCTCACAAATGCTTTTGACATATTCACTTGCTGAAAATTAATATCTGTCACCTTTAACTTACAAATCATTTTCCCCAGTGTAGCTCCCCAAACGCCTTCCATAATTGGCTTGTAAGCAAATGAAAGTAATGCAACAAATGCGTAAATATAAAAGTCCTTCACAAAATATAGCACATACATATTTAACGCTATAATAGGAATTAGAATTAAAGAATCAAGAACGGATGCTCCTACTCTTATCCAAAATCCTGCTAATTTATATTCCCCTTCTGGTGTATGGTTTAAATCTAATACTGAATCGTTTTCCATAATTGTAGTTTTTTTTATTGGATAAATTTAAAACATTTTGTTGAAAAAAAATCCCTCAGCTTTAACTGAGGGATTAATATATTTAAATAGCAGTTTAATTATAAGTTGAACGCTGTTTTTACTTTATCTACGAAATCTAATTTTTCCCAAGTAAACAATTCAACCTCCATAGTCTTTTCAGAACCATCAGCTGCAATGAATGTTTTACTTACAACCTCATTTTTACGTCCCATATGTCCGTAAGCCGCCGATTCTAAATACATTGGATTTCTTAACTTCAATCTAGTTTCGATAGCATAAGGACGCATGTCAAAAACCTTTTCTACAATCTTAGCAATCTCTCCATCATCCAATCCAACTTTAGATGTACCATAAGAATTAATAAAAATTCCCATTGGCTCAACAACTCCAATTGCATAAGAAACTTGCACTAAAATCTCATCACAAACACCAGCCGCAACTAAGTTTTTAGCGATATGACGTGTTGCGTAGGCAGCAGATCTATCAACTTTTGAAGGATCTTTTCCTGAAAACGCACCACCACCGTGAGCGCCTTTACCACCGTAAGTATCAACTATAATTTTTCTTCCTGTTAAACCAGTATCTCCGTGAGGTCCACCAATTACGAATTTACCAGTTGGGTTAATGTGATAAGTAATGTCAGCATTAAACAACTTTTGTAAATTAGCTGGAAGCTTTGCTATTAAACGTGGAATTAATATAGAAACTATGTCTTCCTTTATTTTAGCTAACATCGTTGCTTCTGCTGCAAAATCATCATGCTGAGTAGAAAGTACAATTGAATCAATTCTTAATGGAACATTCTTATCAGAATATTCTATCGTCACTTGAGATTTAGCATCTGGACGTAAATAAGGAATTTGCTTTGCTTCTCGTCTTAATTCAGCGTGCTCAATTAGAATTTTATGAGATAAATCTAATGCTAAAGGCATGTAGTTTTCTGTCTCCTTAGTCGCATAACCAAACATCATTCCTTGGTCACCAGCTCCTTGCTCTTCAGGATTAGCTCTATCAACTCCTTGGTTAATATCTTCAGACTGTTCATGAATTGCGGATAAAACTCCACATGAATTCGCTTCGAACATATATTCCGACTTCGTATATCCAATTTTCTTGATTACATCACGTGCAATTCGTTGAACATCTAAGTAAGTTTTCGATTTAACCTCACCTGCTAAAATAACTTGACCCGTAGTAACAAGTGTTTCACATGCAACCTTTGAATCTTTATCAAAAGCTAAGAAGTTATCAATCAGCGCATCAGAAATTTGATCTGCGATTTTATCTGGGTGTCCTTCTGAAACGGATTCAGAAGTAAATAAATAATTTGCCATCCTAAATAATTGGTCTTGTAAAAATAGTTAATCCTTAGTTAAGTTTTGGAATACATCTTCCATTTTCTGCTCTCGTTTCTGCATACTTAATACCAGGTTGGAGTTATCGATTGCAAATTGAGAAATTTGCGGTCTAACATCCGAATTTTCTTCACTGTAAATTTCGAACTTATTATCACCTAAATCGATAATTCGATTTACTGTATCGATTGATCTTAGCTTATTTAGATCGATTGACTTTTCAAATTCAACCTCAACAATTACCTCTGAGTTACCTTGCTGTAATGCTTCAATTTGATTATCGGCAACAATTTCACCGTTCTTTATAATAATAGCTCTATCACAAATAGCTTCCACTTCTTGCATTATATGTGTGGAAAGCATAATTGTTTTCGTTGCTCCAATATTCTTAATCAGTACTCTAATTTCCTTTAATTGATTTGGATCTAAGCCTGTTGTGGGTTCATCCAAAATTAGCACCTCAGGATCATGAATTAAAGCAGCTGCTAATCCTACTCTTTGCCTGTATCCTTTAGAGAGTTGTTTGATTTTCTTGGTTTTCTCAGGAGTTAATCCTGTTAACTCAATCATTTCATTCACTCTCTCCTTTTTATTTTTAATCTTATGGATATCAGCAATGAATGCAAGAAACTCTCTCACATACATATCCAAGTAAAGGGGATTGTGCTCGGGTAAGTAACCAATTTTCTTTCGTGACTCAATCGAGTTGTTAATTACATCAATTCCACAAACCTTAACTTCTCCTTCACTTTGTGTGATAAAACTGGTTAAGATTTTCATCATCGTAGATTTCCCAGCTCCATTCGGACCTAAAAAGCCAACTACTTCACCTGTCCCGATCTCAAAAGAAACGTTATTTAAAGCCTTTTGACTTCCATATATTTTTGAAACTCCTTTTACAGATACTGACATCCTTTGTTAATTTACTGTGCGTGAATAGTTATAAGATTGTTCACTATTGATGACTAAAATAAAAATAAACTTCCCTAATCGCTAATTACGAACGACTATTGACTTAATTAAGTATTTTTGTAGTAATGAATGGACTCGTTTATAAATCAACTGGAAGTTGGTATAAGGTACGCGGTAGTGATGGAGACACTGTTGATTGTAGGCTACAAGGGAAGTTTAGAATTAAAGGGTTAAAAGTAACTAACCCTGTTTCTGTTGGTGATACTGTTGAATTTAAAACAGAAGAAAACAAGAATACGGGTGTAATTACCAAAATTAAAGAACGAACGAATTATCTTATTCGTAAATCGGTTAATCTTTCTAAACAATACCACATTTTAGCATCGAATATAGATCAGGCTGTGATAATGGCTACAATTACGCAACCTCAAACTCCTATTGAATTTATTGATCGGTTCTTAGTAACCACGACGGCATACAATATCCCAACAACAATACTTATTAATAAGTTAGATATTTATGAAGAGCAGCATTTAGAGCAATTAGCCGATTGGGCTGCCATTTATAAAGATGTAGGCTATCAATTAATACCTATTAGTGTTGATGAAAACATCAATTTAGATAAAGTTGAGGCTTTACTAAAAGGAAAACGAACTGTTATCTCTGGAAATAGTGGTGTTGGAAAAAGTAGTTTACTACAAAACTTATTGCCTGATGAAGATATTGCAATTAGTGAAATATCTGAAATGCATCAACAAGGTGTGCACACAACTACTTTTGCAGAAATGTACGATTTACCTTTTGGCGGGAACTTAATTGATACTCCGGGAATTAGAGGTTTAGGCATTGTAGATATTGAAAAGGAGGAGCTTGCAAGCTTTTTCCCTGATTTATTACGCTTTAAATCCGGTTGCAAGTTTCACAACTGTGTACATGTTAAAGAACCTCATTGCGCTGTAAAATCAGCAGTTGATGAAGGCGTCATAGCTCCAGAACGCTACAATAGTTATTTAAGTATTTATAATAACGACGAAGAGGAAAACTATCGTTAATGAGGGTAGCTGTTCAAAGAGTGTTAGAGGCTTCTGTAAAAGTTGAAGGAGAAATAATTGGAGAGATTAAAAAAGGAGTATTAATTTTTTTAGGAATAGAAGATGCTGACTCTGCTGAAGATATTGAATGGTTGACATCCAAAATAAGTAAACTTCGTATTTTCCCTGATGATAAAGCTGCAATGAATCAATCTGCTTTGGATATTGATGCAGAGTTTTTAGTTGTGAGTCAGTTTACTTTATTCGCAACCACAAAAAAAGGAAATCGACCAAGTTTTACTCGATCAGGAAATCCTGAATTTGCACAAAAAATGTGTACTGATTTTGTAAATCAATTATCAAAAAACACAGGAAAAGTAACTCAAACGGGAAGGTTTGGTGCAGATATGCAAGTTGCATTAATTAATGATGGCCCTGTAACGATTAACATCGACTCTAAAAACAGAGAATAGTACTTACACAATGTCATTAGGAAATTAGACTTAAAAAAGTATTTTTGTACAAACGCAACGCATTATGAAAGTTTTAATCATCAACGGTCCTAACTTAAATTTACTTGGAAAGCGTGAGCCTGAAGTTTATGGTTCAACAACGTTTGAAGAATACTTTCAAGAAGTAAAAGCGAAGTTTCCTACAATGGACCTTTCTTATTACCAAAGTAACATTGAGGGTGAATTAATTGATAAAATTCATGAGGTTGGTTTTAGTTATGACGGTATTGTTATCAATGCAGGAGCTTACACTCATACTTCTGTTGCCTTAAGAGATGCTATTTCAGGAATTGAAACGCCTGTTATTGAGGTTCATATTTCCAACACGCATCAAAGAGAAGAGTTCCGTCATCATTCTTATATTTCTCCTGTTTGTAAAGGTGTAATTCTAGGGTTCGGATTAGATTCTTACCGATTAGCGTTAGAAAGTTTTAAATAATCTTACGCTTAAACTTACCAAATATTCCCATTAAGACTATTCCTATTAGGCAACTAAAACAGGCTATTGTCCCAAGTGCTCCGCCAAAAGCGTCAAGAACATCATTTAACATAAAATAGATAATTCCAAAAAGAACTCCGCTCAAAATAAGTGTTGCCCAATTTAACGCTTTGGAGCTTGCCATACCTACAAAACTAGCCCCGAAAAAAACTGCAGGGACTAACTCTGCTAATCCTCCAAAATTAATTACTTCAAAAGGGAGGCAAAATATTAATGAGGTTATTGCTGAAGCTTTTAACCCACCCCAATTCTTATAATTATTTAGCCAATAAACAAGTGCAGAAGCTATAATTGAAACAATTGTAACTATCGTTAATTTTGCTGCAAAAGAAAGTCCTCCAAGTGGACTTAAAGCAAAGCAATTGGTAAAGCTAATAACGCCCAAAGTAGGTAATTCATTTAAAAACAAAAAGGTGAGCGAAAATACAGCAAGTGATCCAAAACCAACAGATCCTAACTTTCCTCCTAACCCCTTGAAATTATTCTTTAAAATATAAAATAAAAGTCCTCCGATAATTCCACATAACCAAATTTCATTGGGAAAAGAGAACTTATTTAACGATGCCATACCTGCGAATGAACCTGCATAAAGTGTTAATTTTTCATGCTTAATTAATTGGGCTATTCTTGAACCTTTCTCAGGAATAAGTCCAACAATAGTCCCTAAAAAAGCAGATGCAAAAACGCTTGACACGTCGAGTGTTGATCGAATGAGTATGGTTATATAAATCCCTAATGTAAAGGCGATAACCGTTCTGAATAATAATTCTATATTCCAATCTACTCTTGTATGCTCAAATTTTGAATATGCGAAAAATGGAACTATTCCAAGTAATGTCCACCAACCAAAATGAGGCAGTACAATTACACTTAAAAATAGTACATGAATAAAACCTAATGTTAATATTGGAAGTGCTTTACCTAACATTAAAGTAAATACTTAGCAACAATAGGCATACGTCTTCCCATTCCAAAAGCTTTATGACTAACTCTTAAAATTGGAGGTGTTTGATATCTTTTATATTCGTTAATGTTAACCATTTTTAAAATTCTGGTTACCAATGCTTCGTCATAACCTAATGCAACTAATTCTCTTGGACCTTTTCTGTTTTCGATGTACTCAAAAAGCACAGCATCTAAAACGTCATAATCGGGTAAAGAGTCACTGTCTTTTTGATCCGGACGAAGCTCTGCCGAAGGTGGTTTTACAATCGTGTTTTCAGGAATCACTTCTTCATCCTTATTAATATATCTAGCTAATTCAAAAACGTCCGTTTTATAAACATCACCTAAAACGGCAAGTCCTCCACACATATCACCGTAAAGCGTCCCGTAACCAACAGCAGCTTCACTTTTATTAGAAGTATTTAATACAATGTGTCCAAACTTATTTGAAGCAGCCATTACTAAAACGCCACGAATTCTTGCTTGAAGATTTTCTTCTGCCAATCCAAAAGGCAAACCTTTAAAAATTGGCTTCAGCTTTTCGTCGTAAGCATCATAGATATCCTTTATCGCAATTATATCATAAGGAGCTCCGATATTTTCAGCTAAGGCTTTTGCATCCTCAACCGAATGATCGGAAGAGTATTGAGAAGGCATTAAAATACCATACACATTATCCGATCCTAAAGCTCGTGCTGCTAAAGCAAAAGTAACTGCGGAATCAATTCCACCACTCAATCCTACAATTGCCTTTTTGAATCCTAACTTTTTAAAATAATCCTTAATTCCTAATACCAATGCATCATGGATTAATTGGATTTTACTTCCTGATTGTATCGAACCTGCTTTAAATTCTCCAGATGAAATATCTACATCATTAATAATTAATGACTCTTCAAAAAATGACTCTTGAGAAGCAACTTCACCGTTTTTATTCATAAAAAACGATCCTCCATCAAATATCAATTCCGTTTGAGCACCAACATGATTACAATAAACGATTGGCAATCCGGTTTTTTCAGCGTTCTCTTTTAAAACCTCTTTTCGTTCAGCATCTTGCTGATATGAAAATGGTGATGCGGCTATATTTACAATCAACTTCGCTCCTTTCTCTTTTAACGCTATGGCTGGAGTTTGAGTATATAAAGGATTATTTCCGACATTCCATAAATCTTCACAAATCGCAACGCCTACTTGAACGCCTTTGATTTCAACTACCTCAAATTCTCTGTTTGGCTCGAAATAACGATACTCATCAAAAATGTCATAGGTTGGTAAAAGGGTTTTATGAATGTGTTTTTGCACTTTACCTTCGCTTAAAATAAAAGCTGAATTAAATAACGGTTTACCATGCCCTGTTTCGTTCCTACTTGGAGCGCCAACAATTACAGTAATTCCCCGAGTGTAAGAAGCTATTTCATCTATCGAATCCAAACAAGAATTGATAAAGTCGTTAAATTCCAAAAAATCCCTTGGAGGGTAACCGCATACCGCCAACTCTGAAAACACAACTAAATCGACACACTGATTTTTAGCATCTTGAATTTTATTGATTATTTTTTGAGTGTTGGATTCGAAGTTTCCAACATGGAAGTTAAGTTGAGCTACTGCAATTTTCATAACTGTAAAATTAAGTATTTAGAAACAAAAAAGGTGCTACCATTGGTAGCACCTTTTTTAATTAAAATATTTTGTTTTAAAACTGAATTCCAATAGTTGCCGTAATATAATTCAGTTTAGTAGCTCTTTGAAACTCTTTACCAGTAGAGATGTAACTGATTGATTTCGATCTATTACTTAGAATATTACTTAGTGGGAAATTCCCATTTAACCCCATTAATACTGATGTATTACCTGCCAAGTTATATTCAACTCCAACTCCGACGTTAATTGCTGCTCTTAAAAAATTAGATTCTTTATTCGCATCTAACTTTTTTGTATCACCTGATAACGATGTTATTGTTTGATCTCCTTCTTTTTTGAAAACATCATTCTTTTTTGCAAAAGCTCCTGTAATAATGTTAATTGTTGTTCCAAATTCACCGTAGTAAGTTAAATAACCAATTTCAGGAGTTGTTAACTTTAATTTCAATGGAATATCAATCGAATTGAATAAATATCTTCTTGAAAGTAATTTAAAAGCAGAATCCGGAACGTCAACTCCATCAACAGAAGTAGACCAATCTAAACCAACAGAATCAGAGTATTCAACTCCTGCAGTAGTTTGTGAAAACATTATTCCCGTTGAAATTGCAAAATTTTTCGCAAAAGCGTATTCATAATTTAAACCTCCGGAGATATGATATCCAAGCGACTTATTTGTTGAACCGTCCTTTCCCATTGTAAAATAAGAAACGCCAGGAGCTGCTTGTAAACCAAAACGGTGCTTTCTATAATCTGCTCCGGTTGTTGCGTCTTGAGCAAATGAAACTGTTGAAATAGCTAATACTAATAGGGTTGTAATAATTTTTGTCATAATAATCAGTTTATTAAAAAGTCACTATTCAAATAAAATTAAACTCTTTCAAGTTAATTACTTAATTGAACGTTAACTTTGTAAAATTAAATAAAGCATTCGATAGTTATATGAAGAACGTAGTTATTTTGTTTTTATTTACCGTTAGTTTGTTGTTTTCGTGCTCAGATGAGAGACTAAACATTGACACTTCGGGCATAAATGTGCACCTTAATTTTAAACATTACGAACAAGATTTATTTACAATTAACAGGAATAATATTGAACGTTCACTCGATGAACTAGCCTTAAAACACCCTGCTTTTATAAGCGATGATTACAAAGACCCCGCCAAACTTCAAGAGTTAAATACTTATTTAAACAATGAATTAAACACTAAACTGTTTAAGGATTGGCAAACTAAAATAGGAACTTATGATGCAATAGAGACTGAATTAAGCAAAGCTTTCAGCCATTTTAAATACTATTACCCAAACGATTCAACGCCTACTATTTACACTTATATTTCTGGTCTTAATTATGAGGAACCAATCATTATTGATAATAACAACATTATTATTGGAATTGATATGTTTTACGGCAAAAACTATAAAGCATACCAACAATTAAAAATCCCACAATACCTTTCTAAGAGCTACGATAAAAAGTACATTACTCCTATTGTATTTAGGGAATTTATAACTCAAAAATTCGCCCTTTTTTTCTCTAGAAAAACGATGTTGGAGAATATGATTTCTCTTGGAAAGGTTGAATATTTTATAGAAGCGGTTACTCCTCAATTGCACGACTCTATTCGATTTCAGTTCACAACTTCACAAATGAATTGGTGTTACGGACATGAAAAAGCATTTTGGAAGCACCTAACAATTAAAGGACTTCTTTTCTCAAACGACTACCATAATTACAAGCGATTTTTACAACCAGGACCTTTTGCTTCTTCTATGGAACGCGAATCACCTGCACGAATTGGAATTTATATAGGATATCGTATTG
Source organism: uncultured Flavobacteriales bacterium (assembly GCA_905182585.1). Classification (GTDB taxonomy): domain Bacteria; phylum Bacteroidota; class Bacteroidia; order Flavobacteriales_C. Next base: position 50,517 of record CAJJCC010000018.1, on the reverse strand, counting down.
TAAAAGACTTTATGGATGAAAATCCTGAGGTTAGTTTAAACGAATTAATGACAAATACTGATTTTACGGCTATTTTTAAAGCTTCAAAATATAACCCTTAAGATATGAGCGAAAAGAAAGAAATTAAATTCACGGTTAGTTTAGATGAAAACCATATTCCTGAAAAAATTGAATGGACAGCATCTGAAGGTGGTGGTGTTGAAAACGAAGAGATTAAAGCGATGATGATTTCTGTTTGGGAACCAAAGACAAGAATTGCTAAACGTGTTGATCTTTGGACAAAAGACATGATGGTTGATGAAATGAAATATTATCATTTTCAAACATTAATGACACTGGCAGACACATTAGAACGATCAACTGGTGAAAATGCTATTGCTAAAAAAATGCGTGATTTTGGAATGGAAATCGGAAAAGAAATGAAAATTCTCACGAAATAAATTATAATACTTGAAAAAACGGGACAAGTTCTCTAATGCTAACTTGTCCCTCTTTTAAGTTTAGCGCCCAACCTTAGTTAATGCAAGCGAAAAGCGAATAAGAAGCCCATCAGCTATCTTGATTATAATAAAGTTTTTGAAAACTTAGTATGACTCCTCTATTCTAATAAACTCAGTACAAGTTTAAGGATTGCGCTTTGTTTCCCGCTAAAGAAAAACATAATGGCCATTCCTAATCAAATTATAGCGCTTATTTTACAGCAATTATCCTCTGTTTAGTTTCAAAAACAAAATGAAGGAGTTAACTTTGAATTATGATTCCGAAGGAAACTGTAGATAAGATTATTGAAGAGGCAAGGGTTGATGAGGTTATTGGAGACTTTGTTGCTCTTAAAAAAAGAGGTGTAAACCTTTTAGGTAATTGCCCTTTTCATAACGAAAAAACGCCTTCTTTCACGGTTTCTCCTGCGAAAGGAATTTACAAATGCTTTGGTTGTGGTGTTTCAGGAAATTCGGTGAATTTCATAATGGATCATGAACAAATGTCTTATCCTGATGCTTTAAAATATTTAGCTAAAAAGTATAATATTGAAATTCAGGAAAAAGAACTCAGTTCTGAGGAAAAAGAAAAAATAGATAAAAAAGAATCCTATTACCTTGTTTCCCAATATGCAAAGGAACAATTTATTCGGAATCTACATGAAACCGATGAAGGGAAATCGGTAGGATTAAGTTATTTTAAAGCAAGAGGTATTTCAGATGAAATGATGGAGAAATTCGGATTAGGTTACTCCTTTGAAGAAAGAAATCATTTCACAAAAATAGCCACCGATAAGGGATACAAAAAAGAACATTTAATTGGATCAGGGTTAATCGCAGAAAAAAACAACCGTGTTTACGATCGATTCTCAGGAAGAGTAATGTTTCCTATACACAACATGTCAGGAAGGGCAATTGGGTTTGGGGCAAGAATTTTACAAACCAATAAGAAATCTGCAAAATATTTAAACTCCCCAGAAACAGAAATATACCATAAGAGTGATGTTTTATATGGATTATACCTAGCCAAAAGATCCATGATTCAGCAAGACGATTGTTTTCTTGTTGAAGGATATACCGATGTTATTTCTTTCCATCAAAAAGGTATTGAGAATGTTGTGGCCTCAAGCGGAACGTCGCTTACTCCTGGACAAATTAAATTAGTAAAAAGATTCACACCCAACATTACCGTTTTATATGATGGTGATGCAGCAGGAATTAAAGCGTCCTTTAGAGGGATTGACTTAATTCTTAAAGAAGGCATGAATGTTAAGGTTGTTACTTTCCCTGATGGCGAAGATCCTGACAGTTTTGCAAGAGCTAATACAAGTGCTGAACTAGAGGAATATATTGAAGAAAACAAGAAAGACTTTATTAATTTCAAAATATCTATTCTTTTAGATGATGCTGGAAACGATCCTATAAAAAGAGCTGGCTTAATTAAAGAAATTGTTCAATCAATCGCCCTTATTCCAGATACGATTATTCGTTCGGTTTATACGCAAGAAGCTGCAACGCTTTTAAAAATTGAAGAACAAACGCTTGTAAACGAATTAAATAAAATTCGAAGAAACAATTTTGATAAAGAACAAAAACATAAACCAGAATCTACTCCCCCAGAACCGGATTACATGGTGCCTCCTCCGGATTTTATACCTCCAGAGTATGGCGTACATACTCCTACTTCTTCATCTGGATTTCCAATCAAGCCAATTGAAAAAGCACCGCAATACCCTAATAATCATCAAGAAGCATATTTGCTACGATTGATTTTAAAATACGGTCATCATGAAATTGTTTTACAGAACGAAAACTACGAAGAGGAAAAAGAACAAGGTATTGAAGACTGCCAGCCGTCTTATCAAATAACAGTCGCTCAAATGATTATTCAGGACATCAGAGAAGATGACCTTTCTTTTGACAATCCTCACCATCAATCCATTTGGGATGCTTTTAGTAATAAGTTTTCAGAAGGTGAAATTCCAACTGAAAAATTCTTTTTACAAAGTTCCGAAGCTGACTTGGTGAAAGAAGTGATTGAAATAACTGAAGACAAATACGTGTTAAACGACTGGAAAAAGCATTCTATTTACGTTACAACGGAAGAAGAAAAAATAAAGCTTGCTATTGTTGTTGCACTGCATCGATTAAAGCTTGGAAAAGTAAAACAGCAGGTTAGTGAAATAAATGCCAAGCTAGAGTCGAATGAATTCCCTGAAGAAATAAACGATCTTTTAATGCATTTAAGCCTTTTAAACCAGGCTAAGATGACGCTTTCTAAAATACTTGGCAGAAACATTTAACTTTCGATAGTTAAATTCTATTTCATAGTTTTTTAAGACTATATCAATTCTTCCGTTAGCTTTGTTAAAAGCTTTTTTATGAAAATTATCGGCAAATTTATCTTAATAATTATTATTGCATTTGGATTAACAAATTGCGACAATACAGAGCCAAAAGGTGAAATTGTAGATAATCCAGATCAAGTAGACACGATTCTTAAAACACCTCAATTACTTTATGGTTTTCCAGTTGATTCTTTCAAAGTAGTTGGAGATAAAGTAAAGAAAAATCAATTTTTTAGCGACTTAATAACTAGTCACGGGATTAGTTACGCTATGATGAATAAAATGGCCACTCAAGGCAAGAAATTGTTTGATGTAAGACGGCTTAGAGCAGGAAGACATTATTCTGTATTTGAAAAAAATGACTCTTCTGAAAAAGCTCAAATAGTTGTTTATGAAATTAATAGAGTTGATTACATAGTATACGATCTTCGGGATTCTCTTAAAATATACACAGCGAAAAAACCTATTAAGGTTGTAGAAAGACAAGCATCTGGTGTGATTAATAGTTCTTTGTCTTTATCCCTTGACAAACAAGGTTATAACCCTGCGTTAGCGATTACCTTATCTGAAGTTTACGCTTGGAGTATCGATTTTTATCATATTCAAAAGGGAGATCGATTTAAAGTGATTTATGAAGAAACAATGGTAGATGGAGAAAGCATTGGCATTAAAAGAATTAAGGCTGCTTATTTTGAGCATTTCAAAAAGCCATATTACGCTATTCAATTTAGTCAGGATAATCATTCAGGTTATTACGACCAAGAAAACCGTGGATTAAGACGTCAATTTTTAAAGGCACCTGTGAAATTCAGTAGAATTTCTTCACGATTCACAATGAAGCGATATCACCCAGTTCAAAAAAGAAACAAACCGCATTTAGGTACTGATTACGCAGCCCCTAAAGGAACGCCTATTTATTCAACGGCTAATGGTAAAATTACACATGCTAAATACAGTAAATACAACGGAAATTATGTGAAAGTTCGTCATAACGGCACTTATACAACCCAATATTTACACATGAGTAAAATCAAAAAAGGAATTCGTCCTGGAGTTAGAGTTAATCAAGGTGATGTAATAGGATTTGTTGGATCAACTGGACTAGCAACTGGTCCTCATGTTTGTTATAGATTTTGGAAAAATGGAAAACAAGTTGACCCTTACAGACAAAAACTACCAAAGGCTGAACCAATTAAAAAAGCCAATTTAGTTACCTATAAAAAAATAAAAAAAGAAGTAATTGCACAATTAGAAACGATTACTTTTCCAAAGTAAGTCAACTACTATATTTTTCACGAAGAAGAATTTTAAGAAGTTCTCTTTTAAGTACCAATTCAGTTAATGCATCCATATCTATTCCGGATGTAATTATTTGATTTTTAATATCTGTATCAGGAATATCAACCTTATACATTAATTGAAAAAATTGTTCTGTGCTTTTAATAAATAATTGATTTAAAAATTGATTTACTAAGACTGGTAAATCATTAGGTGTATCAATTTTTACAGGTGCTAATTCATTATCAAAATCGGAATCACTGAAATCTTTCGAAAGTTGAGCTTTAAGTTTTTGGAAGTATCTATCCTGAGTTAAGTATTCAGATGGACTTTTAACGTCAATAAGCTTCATTAAGAAGCTCTTTTCATTAGATGACTAGCGAAGTCCTCCAAAACCTTTTTCTTATCCTCTGGGGCATTTATCTTATTTAAAAACTGAATCGATTTTTGATAATAAGCGTCCATTAGATCAAAAGCTAATTGGTCCACTTTTAAATCCTTATAAATTGTTTTTACCGCCTCAACTTTAGCGCTAACGTCAAAATCTCTTTTATCAACCCAACCTTGAAGAAGTTTAGAAGAATCGAGCTCTAAAGCCTTGAGCATTAAAAAAGTCTTCTTATTAGAAATGATATCACCGCCAACTTGTTTTCCGAATTTCTCGGGATCACCAAAACAATCTAAATAATCATCTTGTAATTGAAACGCAATACCAAGATTTACACCGAAATTATAAATTAAATCAGCTTCGGCAGCAGGTGCTTTTCCAACTAAAGCTCCTAATTTTAAGGCACCGCCAACTAAAACAGAAGTTTTAAGCTTTATCATATTGATATACTCATCAATAGTAACATCATCTCTACTCTCAAAGTTCATATCCAGCTGCTGACCTTCACAAACTTCAATTGCGGTTTGATTAAACACAGTAAGTAACGCAGATAAATTAGCGTAATTACCTTCTAAAAAGTGATTATATGCTTCTATCAGTAAGGTATCCCCTGAGAGGATTGCAATATTGTCATCCCATTTTTCGTGAACAGTAGGTTGTCCACGTCTCAAAGGGGCCTTGTCCATAATATCATCATGAACCAAAGTGAAATTATGAAATACTTCTATGGCTTTTGCCGCAGGTAATGCTACAGATACATCTTCAATGAATAAATTAGCCGCCAAAAGAGTAGTCACAGGTCTTAACCTTTTCCCTCCTAATTGGAGAATATAATTCATAGGATCATACAACTCAGCTGGAGAACCAAGATATTTTGTGCCTTTTATTTCCTTTTGAACAAGAGTAATTATTTCTTGAGTAGTAGAAGAAGCCAAGGTTATTATTTTTGAAATTGAGGACTATTTAAGAGCTTTTTAATCCCTTCATCTATGGTAGTTAGTTCTCTTCCTAATAATACTCTCATTTTAGTATTATCTGGACATCTTCTTAACATATCACCGTCTTTCAAAGGCGGAAGATGAACGATTTTTGATTTTGAGTTAGTCGCATCAATAATTTTTTGAGCCAAATCAATAATCGTTACTTCTATTTCTCCACCAATATTGATTACATCATTAATCACTTTATTTTTATAAAAAGCCTTTAAACATGCGTCAATATTATCATCACAATAACAGAAAGTTCTTGTTTGTGTGCCTTCGCCATAAATGGTAATATCTTCGTCATTTAAGGCTTTAAAAAGAAATTTAGACATTACAAAGTCATCGCTTTGGTTAGGCCCATAAGTATTGAAAAATCTGAAAATTGTATATTCTAAACCAAATTCTTGATGGTAAGATCTCAGGAAAGACTCCCCAATGTTTTTAACAACAGCATAAGGAACTTTCGAATTCAGCGGTGTCGTTTGCTCATGTTGAGGCAACTCAACTGGCTCTCCATAAACCTCTGAAGAAGAAGAAAAGAATACTCTTTTTACTCCTGTACTTTTACAAAGGTTTAAAACATGCTTAATTCCTTCGATATCTCTTAAAACTTTTACTGGATTATCCTGAGTTCTAATTACACCAACTAAAGCTGCATAATGAAAAACGTAATCAAACTTGTTACCAAGCATAACCTCCGCTATATCTCTATATTCATTTACATCTGCCTTTACAAACCTCCAGTTATCAGAGGGCATATGGTGTGGTAATTTTGTTTCGCTTCCCGTTGATAAATCATCAACGATAACAACAAAATTTTCCTTATTTGAAATCAACTTCTCAGCTAAAACGCTTCCGATAAATCCGGCTCCTCCTGTAACTAATATTCTAGTCATATTACTTAACTATATTTTCAATATAAACTCCATAACCACTTTTCTTAAGCGGTTGTGCAATTTCTAATAATTGATCTTTATTAATAAACCCCATTCGATAAGCTACCTCTTCGATACATCCAATTTTAAGCCCTTGTCTTTCTTCAATCACTTGAACATATTGACCTGCTTGCATTAAACTAGCAAAAGTACCTGTGTCTAACCAAGCTGTTCCTCTATCTAATATTCCAACTTTTAACTTACCTCTTCTTAAATATTCTGCGTTAATGTCGGTAATCTCATATTCACCTCTTGGCGAAAGCTTAATGTTTTCGGCAATTTCAACAACATCATTGTCATAAAAGTACAAGCCTGGAACTGCGAAATTTGATTTTGGTTTTTCAGGCTTTTCTTCGATAGAAACTGCTTTATTATTTTCATCGAATTCAACAACACCATACCTTTCAGGATCTGAAACGTGATATGCATAAACTACACCTCCATCAGGGTTGCTATTCTTTTGCAATAAACTTGACATTCCTGATCCATAAAAGATATTATCTCCTAAAACCAAAGCAACCTTATCATCACCAATAAACTCTTTTCCTAAAACAAATGCTTGTGCTAAACCATTTGGCTGTTTCTGAATAATATATTCAAACTTACATCCTATTCTACTCCCGTCTCCAAGTAATTTTTTAAATCCTTCTTGGTCATGCGGAGTTGTAATGATTAAAATTTCTTTAATCCCCGCTAACATTAATGTTGATAGTGGGTAATAAATCATTGGTTTATCATAAACAGGCATCAACTGCTTACTAACCGATAGTGTTAAGGGGTGCAATCTTGTACCTGAACCTCCCGCTAAAATTATACCTTTCATCTTATTTTAATTTGATTCGCTTTGATTATTCAAAGCCTTAATTGTAATAAGTTTATCTAAAGTTAACAGCAAGCAAGGTAATAAAATTAAATTGGAAAGCATCGCCACTAAAAGCGTTAACGCTACAAGAACCCCTAATGCCACTGTACCTCCAAATTCTGATGCTACAAAAATTCCAAAACCAAAAAACAAGACCATTGATGTGTAAAACATACTTAGCCCTGTCTCTCTCAAAGATTTAAGAACTGATGTCTTTATATCTCCTCCATTTTCAGCTAACTCTTGTCGGTACTTAACTAAAAAGTGAATGGTGTCATCAATAGATATACCAAATGCAATACTAAACACCAAAATAGTAGAAGGCTTAAGGTTTATCCCAAAGTAACCCATTATAGCTGCAGTAATAAAAAGAGGTAAAATATTCGGTAGTAAACTAATTACAACCATCCTTATATTCCTAAACATAAAACCCATCAATAAGGAAATAATAATAACGGTTAACACTAGTGACATTATTAAATTAGAAATTAAAGTTTCTACTCCTTTTGCGACAATCACACCAATTCCTGTAAAGGAGAAATCAAACTTTTTAGGACTGAATATTTTTTCAATTTTAGGTCTTAATTCTGCCATTAAAGCCTTTGTTCGGTTTGTCCCAACATCCTTCATTTGCAGACTAACTCTCAATTTACTACGATCCTTTGATAGAAAGGTCTTTAGCATATCTGCAGATCCATTCTTAGACTGAGAAGCGTATGTGAAAATACCACCTAACTCAATATTAATAGGTAAATCGTACTCTTTTTTATCGCCATTATAATAAGCCTGCTTACTATATTTAATAACATCAACTATCGAAATTGGTTTCGAAAACTCAGTATAAGTATCTAATAAATCATATAGCTTCTGGACCTTTTTAAGTGTCTTCAATTTTAATCCTTTTCCTTTTTTGGTTAAGTTTTGATACGAAATTGAATTTATTCTTCTGTTGCCTATATTATCTTGTAATATCTCCGTGATTTCACTATTTGTGTTTGTGTAAAGTTCAAACTGATTATTCCCTTGAGGTTTTACAGCAGATAGATATCTTATTTCTTTTAAAACTGAAGCGTCAACCGAGTCAGAAAATTCAACAATTACTTTCTTACCAACATTAGTATTAATTATAATCTCAAATGGAATAACCCCATCAAATTTACCTTCGTAATATTTTAAATCAACCATTACTGGGTGATCATCGGGAATGTCGTCAACAACTAAAGCATCATTATCCAATTGACTTAAACCAAAACCAGCAACACCGGCTATAAAAATCAGCACAACGTAAACTGTACCTCTATATCCTGTACAAACATCAACGAACCAATCTATTAAAGCATTTGTCCATTTATAATCTAAATGTTTATAATGCTTCTCTTTTGGAGGAGATAAGAAACTATAAATGATTGGTAATAATAAAATGGAAAGAATAAAAACGCCCAAAATACTAATAGAAGCAACAATTCCAAATTCCTTTAAAATATCACTTGATGCAAAAATAAAGGTCGCAAAACCACTAGCGGTAGTAATATTTGTCATAAAGGTTGCACCCCCTATTTTTTGAATAACTCTTTTTAAGGCTAACGCCTGATTTTTATGGTCTCTAAATTCATCAAAGTATTTATTAATCAAGAAAATACAATTGGGTATCCCAATAACGATAACCAATGGGGGAACTAGACTGGTAAGGATATTTATATTAAACTCTAAAGACCCAGTATACCCCCAGTCACTCAATCTACTTAAAAACCCGAGTGATCCAAAAAGCCAAACAACGGCAACAGCAACAACTAATAATGAAACAAATACAGCTCTAGGTGCTCGTAAAAAGAAGTAAAGAAGTAATGCCGTAAGTAAGAAAGCAAGACCAATAAACAATAATATTTCGGCTTCTACTTGAGAACTTAGTTTAGCTCTGATGTAGGGCATTCCTGAATACTTGAATTTAATCCCTGATTTTATACTGAAATCCTTGATCTTTTCAGAAATAGCAAGCACATACTTATTTCGACGAACACTCATCATTGAATCAGCATTCAAGCTAATTGACATCAATGATATATTCGTTTCTGGAATGTATAAGATTCTTTCGTAAAAAGGTTGGTTGTGTAACTTGATTAATGCGGAATCAATTTGCTCTTGAGTAGTAGGCCTCCCTTTAAAAACAGACTCTATTTTAAAACTATGCGAAACAACATCTTTCTTTAAGTATCCGAAATTTGCAAATGAAAAAACGGTATCTACGCTTTCAGTCCCTTCAATATCTAAAGTAAAATCATAAAACTGCTGAAACTTATCTAAATCGTAAAAATTAGAATCCTCTGTAGAAACTAGGTAAACATTATCGTTTGCACCAAAAGTCTCTTTGAAATCTTTAAATACAATTGATGTTGAATCACCAACAGGGAGTAGTCTTGACAGATCGTAAGACACTTCATTATAAGGTAAATTAGACGCGAAAAAACCTGTAATGGCAGTTAACACGACTAAGACCCAAACTCTTTGTCTTAAAATTATATGAGAAACGTTATTCCACATTCGCACTTAGATAGCAGCCAAAAATAACAACTTATATCGACAATCTTTAATTAATCGCTAATAGGTTTTAAATTAAAACCCCTTACTTTATTTATAAGGAATATAAGATGATTTCGAAAACTCTAATCCATCCTCCTTAAATACTTCTACCTCTTCTAAATAAAAGGATTGTTGCTCTTTAATCCAATCTGTTGAGATTTTTTAGCGCATAAAAAACCCTGACGCTAACGACAGGGTTTTTTATTTAATACTTATTTAATTGTCCAAGTATTAGGGCCTTCTAAAAGAGTATCTAAATTAGGGCTTCCTTTCTCTTCAATATGTCTTTCAACTTGTGCCGTAACACCTTCTTCATAAACAGATCTATTTTCTTGATAAAAAATTCCAAACGGACGCGGGAGTGCACCTTCCTCCCTTGGATCATCAAAGAAACGAGTTAATATAGAAGCTTTAACTCGATCGTACTTATCATGAATCCAAAGATCAGCTTCCGCTATATCTGATATACTTACCACTTTAGGCGTAAAACCATCTAAAACAATTGCCTTTTCACCTTCAGCACCAAATACTAATGCTTTTCCATGCTCGATAAAAATTGTATTATCTGCTTTTGTTGCCTTTTCTGTAAATGGGAAAAAAGCTCCATCATTGAAAATATTACAGTTTTGGTAAATCTCAATTAAAGATGTTCCTCTATGTTTTTCTCCTTCAATTAAAATCGGACGCATATGTTTCGGGTCTCTATCCATTGTTCTCGCAACAAAAGTTGCCTCTGCTCCCATTGCTAATGAAAGCGGGTTAAATGGATGATCAATCGATCCGTATGGTGTTGATTTTGTTACTTTCCCTTTTTCAGATGTTGGTGAATATTGTCCTTTTGTTAAACCATAAATTTGGTTGTTAAACAACAATACGTTTACATCAACATTTCTTCTTAATAAGTGAATGAAATGGTTACCTCCGATAGACATTGAATCCCCATCTCCCGTTATCATCCAAACATTTAATTCTGGCCGAGCTGTCTTTAACCCCATAACAAATGCTGGACCTCTACCGTGAATACTATGCATCCCATATGTATCCATATAATATGGAAAACGAGATGAACATCCTATTCCTGAAATAAAAACAGTTTCGTCTTTTTTTAACGCTAATTCAGCACAAACACTTTGAACTTGCTTTAATATCGAATAATCTCCACAACCAGGACACCATTTAACATCCTGATCTGAAGCATAATCTTTAGCTGTAATTTTCTTTTCTTTTACCTCTGGCATTATTCAATATTTTAAGCAAGTACTTCATTTACTTTTTTAACGATCTCTTCTGTTACAAAAGGAAGACCTTTAATCTTATTTAATCCAATTGCATCGACTAAGAATTTCTCACGAATAATTTTTATAAATTGTCCGTTATTCATCTCAGGCATAATTACCTTATCGTATTTCTTTACCAATTCACCTAAATTCTTAGGTAGTGGGTTTAAATACTTAACATGAGCGTGAGAAACTTTTTTTCCTTCGTCAATTAATATTTTAGTAGCAGTTTTAACTGCTCCATAGGTTGATCCCCAACTTAACAATAAAACATCTCCAGCATCTTCTCCAGCATCAAGTGCTTGCTCTGGAATATAATCTGCTATTTTATCAACTTTAGCTTGACGAACCTTAACCATTCTTTCATGGTTTTCAGGATCATAAGAAACATTACCAGTCTCAAAGTCCTTTTCTAAACCACCAATTCTATGCGCTAAGCCTTTAGTTCCAGGGATTGCCCATGGTCTAACAAACTTCTCGTTTCTTTTGTAAGGCAAAAAGGCAGGATCCTCCTCTTCTCTTGGCTCTGCAAATTTCACCTCAATATCAGGTAAATCTTCAGACTTTATAACCTCCCAAGGCTCTGATCCATTTGCGATATAACCATCAGTTAATAAGAAAACTGGCGTCATATGCTCAATTGCTATTCTACAAGCTTCATAAGCTGCAGAAAAACAATCTTTAGGAGATTGCGCTGCAATTACAGGAATTGGAGACTCTCCATTTCGTCCATATAATGCTTGAAATAAATCAGCTTGTTCTGTTTTAGTTGGTAAACCTGTTGAAGGCCCACCTCTTTGAACGTTAACAATTACTAAAGGAATTTCATAAATATTTGCTAATCCAATGGCTTCACCTTTAAGTGCAATACCAGGACCTGATGAAGTCGTTATTCCTAACGCCCCTCCAAATGAAGCTCCAATTGCAGCACAAATACCAGCAATTTCATCTTCAGCTTGAACTGTTTTTACGCCGAAGTTTTTGTACTTAGATAAGAAGTGTAAAATATCAGAAGCGGGAGTAATAGGATAAGTTCCACAGAATAAATTTAACCCTGTTTTTTGTGAAGCCGCAATTAAACCAATTGCTGTAGCTTCATTCCCCATTATATTTCTATAAGTTCCTGCTTTTATATTTGCAGGTTTAACTTCAAACCTTGACGCGATTGCTTCAGCAGTATCTCCGTAATAGTAACCTGCTTTTAGTACCGCAATATTTGATTCTATTAATTCAGGTTTTTTAGAAAACTTTTTCTCGAGAAAACGAATCGTATTATCGAGCTTTCTGTTATACATCCAGTATAAAAACCCTAAAACAAACATGTTTTTAGATCGATCTACCACTTTTGTACCTAAACCAGACTCTTTTAATGTTTCACGAGTGATTTTAGTAACGTCAACTTCATGAATTTTATATCCATCAAGTGTTCCGTCATTTAAAGGGTTAACGCCGTCCTCATATTTCGCTAATCTTAAATTCTTTTTATCAAATCCAGCGATGTTAGCAATAACGATACCACCTTTTTTTAAGGAATCTAAATTGGACTTCAAAGCTGCAGCGTTCATTACAACAAGGACATCTGCATGATCTCCAGGTGTAAATAACTCAACACTACCAAAGTGTAATTGAAACCCAGAAACTCCTGCAACAGTTCCCTGAGGAGCCCTGATTTCAGCTGGGAAGTTAGGGAATGTACTAATATCATTTCCCAATAAAGCGGCTGTATCTGTAAATTGACCTCCAGTTAATTGAATACCATCTCCTGAATCACCAGCAAAAAGTATCGTAACCTCATCTTTAATTTGATTTTCTATCTGCCCCATATTTCTAGCAAAACACCCTTCAATTACTCTCCAGGTCTAGTTATTTAGTTGATGTGTTTAATCTTATAGATTAGAACACATTATAATTTCTATTTAAATAATCACCAAATTAATACTAATCCCCTAATTATTGAAGATTTAGCTGATAATAAAGATTAATTATTCTTAAATATTTATTTCGTAGCTAATTTTGTTACTTGAACAGAATTGATCTCCGGTGCTTCTTTTAAAACATTTTCTTTAATTCCAGATTGAAATGTCATATTACTCATTGAACAAGAACTACAGTTACCCAAAAACTCCAGTGTTAAAACTCCATCGTCAGATAACTCTACTACTTTAACATCTCCACCATCGGATTGTAAGAAGGGTCTTACCTTATCCAATCCTATCTCCACTTTCGCTAAAACCTCTTCCTTATCCATCTGCTCCAACAACTTTTATAACATTTTAACCAACTTAGTTGGTTCCATTGTTTTATTACGAATTTCAGTGGCTTTTTCAACCGCTTTAACAATGCTTTTAAAAGCTTCCGCTTGCGGGGTAGTTTCTTGTAAAATCGCCGGTCTTCCAGCTTCACCAGATTCACAAATACTTTGAATTAATGGAATTTGACCTAATAAACTAACTCCTAATTGTTCTGCTAATTTCACTCCACCTTCTTTTCCAAAAATAAAATATTTATTATCAGGTAATTCTGCAGGTGTGAAATAAGCCATGTTTTCAACTATTCCTAAAACTGGAACGTTAATGTTTTCTAACTTAAACATCCCTACTCCTTTTTTAGCATCTGCCAAAGCAATCCCTTGAGGTGTTGTTACAACTACAGCTCCTGTTACAGGTACTGTTTGAACAAGACTTAAGTGAATATCACCGGTACCTGGAGGTAAATCAATTAACAAATAATCTAAACTTCCCCAATAAGTATCAATAAACATTTGACGAAGTGCCTTACTAGCCATTGGTCCTCTCCAAACTATTGCTTGATTAGCATCAGCAAAAAATCCAATTGAAAGCATTTTTACACCATAATTTTCGATTGGTTTAATGTAGTTTTTCCCTTCTACATCAATAGTAGTAGGTTTTTCATCCATTACATCAAACATTAAAGGCATACTTGGCCCATAAATATCAGCATCAATTAACCCAACACTATAACCTTGTTGCGCTAAGCCTACTGCTAAGTTTGAAGTAACTGTTGACTTACCAACTCCACCTTTACCAGATGAAATAGCTATTATATTTTTCACTCCTGGCAATACTTTTCTTTGCTCTGGGTTTCTATCTTGTGGTAAAGTAATTACATCTGCCTTTACTCTAATATCTTTGGAAATAAATCGTTGAATAGCAAACTCACATGCCTCTTCCATTTTTTTCCTGTTGTGCATTGCAGGATTATGAACTTTAACTGAGAAAGCAACCATATCTTCCGAAAAAACAAAGTCTCCAACTAGATCTAACTCTACAATACTCTTTTTTAAATCAGGCTCCTGAACCGAACTTAAAGCTTCTAATACCTGGTCTTTACTTGGAATCATACCCTTATTTAGATTTATTCTAAGCAAAAATACGCATTTGCGTGCAAATAACTCTGCATCCTTATTTCAAAATGTCAAAAAAAAGACACATAAAATAGGTGTAAAATGAATTTGGTTTGTCTTGTGCCTGTTAAACTAAAAAAAACAACTTTAAAAAAGATCACTTTCACATTACTTTTTGAACGCGTACAAATCATAAGATGACGCTGCTAAAACGGGTTTAATTGATGCTAATTATTTTAAAAAATTAAATAGGTTAAGATCAGCCTAAAATGGAAAAACAAGTTGGTAACGAAATGGCCGTTTCTACTGCTAGTATATTTTCAGATCATTTTTAATGACCCAGCTATGTAGATGTTTTTATCTAAACTATAATAAGTTGGAGTTTTGGGTGTCGCTTTAATAAAAAAGAGAAAAACTATCGATTTAAGAAAACAGTGCCATTACTCACAAATACTATCTATACAATTGATTTTTAATTAGAAATAATTAAACAAATTTGGAAGCTATTCAGGAATTGTGCTATCTTTGTTATCGCTTGTCGACATGGTCGCGTGGCCGAGCGGCTTAGGCACAGGTCTGCAAAACCTGCTACGGCGGTTCGATTCCGTCCGCGACCTCTAAGGAACTCATAAATGAGTTCCTTTTTTTATGCCTCAAACTTTTTTCGAATTTATTTATGGAATGTCTTTTATTCTCGTATCTAAAGAGAAAATCATGTTATGAAAGTACTCATCAGTTTTCTTTTACTTGTATTCTTTTCTATTACCACATTTGCTCAAAAAGGCACGTTATCTGTTTCCTTTAAATCTGAAGATGCTATTGCTTTTGAATATGGGGAAATCAAAATCACGACTCCAAGTAGCGATCAATTAAACTTTGAAACAGATGTTAATGGTCTTTTTCAAATGGAGTTCGAATCTGGGTTGTATACTTTGTATTTCGAAAAAAAACTGTTTAAAGATACTTTTCAGTTTAAAATTTCACCTTCTAAAACCAATAACCTACAAAGAGTCCTTCAGGCTGTAATCGTTAATAAGAAGCAAAACAAATCATCTCCAGAACGAACTACTGAACACGTATTCAAAAAATCAAAAAGTGATTCGCGCAAAAAAGAAAAGTCTATCCGTTCTGAATCTTATGACGAGTTTGAGATAATGACTTCTGAATTTTCATCAGTCCCGGTAATGGCAGAAGGAGATTATATTCACGATTATTCGGTTACTAAAACGTCTAAAATGAGGGTTACTGAAGAAATATCTGCAGGTACGCTCACAGCTGGTGAGTTAAATGATTTTTCTAAATGGGAATTATGGACGGATATTGAATCAACTGATTTAGAAAACTATTATAAAATCTGGAATATTTATCCTCAACATCGATTTTGTGTTCAAGTTCAAAACCACGAAGACTATCCAGTAGTTAACGCGAGTGTTAAATTATACAATGGTGATGAATTAATATTTGAATCAAGAACGGATAACACAGGAAAAGCGGAATTATGGTCAAATCTATTTAAAGATAAGACTAAAACTAATTATCAAATTCTTATTTCTAAAAATGAGGTTGATAAATGGATCAAGAAACCTTTTCCGTTTTCAAAAGGAATTAACTTCGCTATGATCTCAACAAATTGTACTTCTTCAAAAAATGTAGACATAGCCTTTATTGTTGATGCAACAGGATCGATGGGAGATGAAATTAAATACTTACAATTAGAATTATTAGACGTAATCGATCGAATAAGAAATCAAAACAAAACTCTTAATATTCAAACGGGAAGCGTTTTTTTTTACAGAGATCATACCGATGCGTATTTAACGAAAATGAGTCCAATGACAAGCGATGTTATTAAAACCTCTGAATTTATAAAAAATCAATTTGCAGCAGGAGGCGGCGATGGACCTGAAGCTGTAGATGAGGCTTTATGGATAACAAGTAAGTTTTTGAATTGGCGGGATGAAACCAGAACCAAAATTGCATTTTTAATTCTTGATGCTCCACCACATCAAAATCAATCAGAATTAGATAAAATTGAAAAAGCAGTGAAACTGGCGTCAAAAAAAGGGATTAGAATCATTCCTATTGTAGGGAGTAGTATTAATAAGAGTACAGAATACCTGATGAGGAGTATCGCCTTAGCTACAAATGGTACCTATACATTTTTAACTGATGATAGTGGAATTGGTGGCTCACACCTCAAACCTACTACTGATGATTATCAAGTTGAGAAGCTAAATGATTTAATGGTTAGACTTATTACTCAGTATACTAGCGTTTCCGAATGTAATAACACTTTGTATGAGAATACTGCTATAATTGATTCTACACTTGAGGTCAAAGGTCAAATTGATATAAATATTTCCTATTACCCAAATCCAACAAAAGGGATTGTAAATATACAATCTGATTCACCGATAAACGAACTATATATTTCCGATTTATCAGGGAAAAGCATTGCAAAGCTTGGCGGAAATCCCAATACTTTTTGGAAATATAATCTTAGTAATTATCCAACTGGAATTTATTTAATACGCTACTATGATAAAAATAAGGAGCGATGGTACAGTAAAAAGTTCATTTTGATTAAATAATCCAATTTGTAGTTGTATCTCTTTTAACAATTAGTTGTAATTTTACACCATGTTAGTTGAAGTACTAAAATCGAAAATTCATAGAGTAACTGTTACACAAGCAGACTTAAATTATATTGGAAGCATAACCATTGATGAAAATTTAATGGACGCTGCAAATATGATTGAGGGTGAAAAAGTCCAAATTGTAAATATCAATAATGGGGAACGTCTCGAAACTTATATAATTAAGGGGAAAAGAGGATCAGGAAGCATATGTTTAAATGGGCCTGCTGCAAGACGTGTTGCTGTAAATGATATTGTTATTATAATATCCTATGCTCAACTGGATTTTGAAAAAGCTAAACTGTTTAAGCCAACCATTATATTTCCAGAAACGTCTACTAATAAAATAAAGTAATTGACAACCTTTAATAAAATAAAGTCCAAAATTGTTTCTCTTAAAGAAGCAACCGAAGTTGTTGAAGCTTGGAAACAAAAAGGAATCAAAACAGTTTTTACAAATGGATGTTTTGATTTATTACACTTAGGTCATCTTGATTATTTATCAAAATCAAAAGACCTAGGTGATAAACTGATTCTGGGTTTAAACTCATCTGCTTCAGTAAGTCGTTTAAAAGGTCCTACGAGACCAATAAACAGCACTGAATCGCGGGCTATGATGCTAGCTGCATTAGAGTTTATTGACTTAGTTGTAGTTTTTGAAGAAGATACCCCATTAAATGTAATTGCCGGTTTAACACCTAATATCTTAGTGAAAGGCGGTGACTATACAATTAAAACAATTATTGGCGCATCTGAAGTTGAAGCAAAAGGAGGTTTAGTAAAAGTTATTCCTTTTCTTGACGGATATTCATCCACAACTATTGTAACTAAGATCCAAAGTTTGAGTAAAAATTAAAAGTTTGTATATTCACAGTGTAATCTAAGCAACATGAAAAATTCATTTAAAATATTTCTTCCATTAATCGCACTAATTTTAATCTTTAATTCTTGCAAAAAGCAGAATCAAGAGTATTTACTTGGTGAATGGAATTTAATTTCTAAGCCTGTGCAAGAGCTTGAATATAAATGGTATTTTAATTCTTCCAAAGTTTACGTAATGGCAACTGATGGTAATGAAAATGAAGCTGCAACAGGAGAATTAGACACTTGTTCTTTTGGTGCATATATTCTTAAAAATGGAGTTTTAACTATGGCATTAAAAGAAGCTCCTTGTAGAGGATCTGTTTTTAATGGTGATTGGGATATCCAAGGATTAACTGAAGAATATATGACACTTCGTAGAGAAACTAGTTCTGGTACTCAATGGTATGAATTTACAAAGAAAGGTTCTGAAAACGAAGAAACAACTGAATAATTGGCTAAGAAAAAAAGCACCTTCGTTTGCCAAAGTTGTGGAAATCAATCTGCCAAGTGGTTAGGTAAGTGTCCTCAATGTAGCGCATGGAATTCTTTCGTTGAAGAAATAATATCTGATCCCAATTCAAAACCTGTTTCGGCTGGAGTTTCTCGAACTGCTAAAAAAGTAAAATCACTTAAAGATGTTGAACCTTTAACTCAAAAAAGATTAGTTTTTACAGATGTAGAATTAAATAGAGTTCTTGGAGGTGGTGCAATTCCGGGCTCTCTAATATTATTTGGAGGAGAACCAGGAATTGGGAAATCTACCTTAATGCTTCAAGTTGCATTACAAAATCCTCAATTTAAAGTTTTATACGTATCTGGGGAAGAAAGTGATGAACAAATTAAAACAAGAGCTGATAGGCTTCAGCCAGAAACGGCCGATAACATATTTATTCTCACAGAAACAGATACTACCATTATTAAAAATGCATCAGAAAATTTACAACCTGATATTTTAATAATAGATTCAATTCAAACATTACACTCAGATAAATTAGAATCAGCTCCAGGAACAGTCTCTCAAATAAGAGAATGTACTTATGAAATTTTAGCATTTGCAAAAAGCATGGGGCTTCCCACTTTTATCATTGGACACATCAATAAAGAAGGAAGTCTTGCAGGACCTAAAGTTTTAGAGCACATGGTTGACACTGTGCTTCAGTTTGAAGGTGATCGAAACCATTTTTACAGAATTGTTAGAAGTATTAAAAATAGATTCGGTTCAACAAATGAATTGGGTATTTATGAAATGTTAGAATCAGGGTTAAAACCTGTTGTTGATCCTTCAAAAATATTAATATCAGCACGTGAAGAAGATTTAAGTGGAATTGCTATTACAGCTAACCTAGAAGGTGTTCGACCATTAATGATAGAAACTCAAGCATTAGTTTCTAGAGCTGCTTATGGAACGCCCCAACGCTCAGCAACAGGTTTTGATTTACGAAGACTAAACATGCTTTTAGCCGTATTAGAGAAAAAATGTGGGTTTAAAGTAGGACTAGAAGATGTATTTCTGAACATTACTGGAGGTATTAAAATTGAAGACCCAGCTTCTGATTTGGCAATTTTAGCAGCTATTGTTTCAAGCAGAGAGGATCTTCCGATATCAAGTAAAGTATGTTTTGCAGGTGAAGTTGGATTATCTGGAGAAGTTAGACCCGTTCAAAAAATAGGTCAAAGAATCACTGAAGCCAAAAAACTAGGTTTTGAAAAAATATATGTTTCTGAATACAATGATTTTAGTGCTTTAAAAGACTTTAAAGGATTGGGTATTTATAAAGCAAAAAAAATAGAAGAAGTTTTCCGAGATCTATTCTCGTAAGTATTAATAGATGTTCGTACTTTTAGAGCATGGCAAGTATTGAAGTCTTAAATCCATATTCATCAAATAGTATTCAAACTGTAGAACTAAGTTCTAAAGAAGTCGCTTTCGCTAAGTTAGAAGAAGCAAGTGCTTTGTATCAAAACCATGCAAAAGGTTTAAGCAAAGAAAAAAGAATCTCTATCCTTGAAAAATTCTACGAAAAATTCTACGAAGCCAAAGAGCGTTTAATTCAATTAGCAGTTCTTGAAGGAGCAAAACCAATTAATGATACTGAAGTGGAATTTAATCGTGCTCTTGAGGGCATCAAACTTGGTGTTCAAGCAGTTCGCTCAATCATTGGACAACAAATACCCATGAACCTTAATGCTGCGAGTACAAATAAACTAGCGTATACAATTAAGTCACCCATTGGGGTTGTGCTTTCAATCAGCGCTTTTAATCACCCAATTAATTTAGCCATCCACCAAATAGTTCCTGCAATAGCAGCAGGATGTCCAGTAATCTATAAACCTGCGTTAACAACTCCTTTGGTAAGTGAAAAAATGATTGAACTTCTTTATAATTCTGGACTACCTAAAGAATGGTGTACTTATTTAGTTTGCGATAATGAAACTACCGCTGAATTAGCACAAAGCCCGTTATTAGGATATATATCCTTTATTGGTTCTTCAAAAATTGGCTGGAGCATCAAAGCTAAAATAGCACCAGGAGTGAAAATTTCACTTGAACATGGAGGGAATGCTCCTGTTATCGTGAGAGCTGATGCTAATTTAAAATTAGCTATCCCGCAAATTGCCAAAGCTGGATTTTATCATGCAGGACAGGTTTGTGTGTCAGCACAAAGGATATATGTTCATGATTCCATTTGTGATTCTTTTGTAGCACAAATTAACCGTTTAGCACAAACTCAAAAATTAGGAAATCCATTATCTGCGGAGACCGAGATTGGCCCGATAATTTCAGACATATCGCTTAATCGTGTTGATAAATGGGTTCAAGATGCAATTGATGAAGGAGCCACTTTAATTGCTGGTGGAAATATACTACAAAACAATTGCTATGAACCTACTATCCTGCTAAACCCGTTAGAAAAAAGTAAAGTTACCGAAGAAGAAATTTTTGGACCAGTTATCTGTATTTATAGTTTCAGTTCTGATGAAGAAGCAATAACAAGAGCTAATAATTCACGCTATTGTTTTCAATCAGCTGTATTTACCGAAAGTTTAAATAAAGCCTTAAGATATACTCAGGATTTAAACGGATCTGCTGTTTTAATTAATTCTCACCCTGCGTTTAGAGTAGATTGGATGCCCTTTGGCGGTCAAGGATTAAGCGGTGATGGGCTAGGTGGTATTTCGTACTCTACGGAAGAAATGCTGAAACAAAAACTTATAATTATCGCTGAAAACTAATATATGATAAGAGCTTCGCTGTCATCATAACTAAATTTCAAACCTTTGTGATGACCGAACATTTTACCGTTCATTTTCAACCTTTCAATGGGCAATTTAGACTTTATCGTGAAAACCATATTGTACGTTCTGTTTTTTTGAATATGCATCCAAATTAACTTAACTTTTCTGCCATCAAGTTTAAAGTTGATTGCCTCGTCTTTCGTGATTTCTTCAACGAAGTCAGCTGACAAGGGTAATTTAGCTTCGTATTTTGCTATACCATTTATCAAATTTCCATTTGTAACTTGAATCGAAACCTTATACAAATGCTCACTTATTTCAGTAATTGATTTCTTAACTTTTAAGCTGTTATTATCGGAACTAGATATGAATGAAAACCCTCCGATTAGTAGTAACAAAAACACTCCTTTTTTTAACACCTTATCCATCTCTCAATAAATTTGAATTGCTAAGATAAAAACAATTAGTATTCCAAAATGCGAATTTTCAAGGATTTAAAGTTGTTCTTTCTTTTTTTTTGAGGTTTAAATCATATTCATCACAATAATTTAATCTGTTTAAATTATTTTAGCGCTATGACTTTAATTAAGATTGGAACCAGAGGTAGTGATTTGGCTTTATGGCAAGCTAATTTTGTAAAAAGTGAATTACAAAAATTGGGCTGTAAAGTTGAAATTAACATCATAAAAACTCAAGGAGATAAAATCCAAAACTTAAGTTTCGATAAATTAGAAGGAAAAGGGTTTTTCACTAAAGAAATAGAAGATGCTTTATTAAGCGAAACTGTAGATTTAGCTGTTCATTCACACAAAGATTTAGAAACAAATCAACCTGAGGGTCTTGAAGTCGTTGCGGTTTCTGATAGAGCAAACCCTGCAGATATTCTTTTAATTCAAAAAGATGCTTATGATGCCTCTAAAAATCTAGGACTAAAAGAAGGTGCTATAGTTGGTACATCATCGGCAAGACGAAAAGCCCTTTTAACCGCTTTCCGTCCAGACGCAAAAATTAAGGATTTAAGAGGAAATGTTCCGACACGAATTGATAAATTGCGCCAAAGAAACTATGATGCAATCATTTTAGCTAACGCTGGGGTTACGAGATTAGAAATTGACTTATCTGATTTTCATGTTGAAGTATTAAAACCACAAGAGTTTGTTCCTGCTCCTGCTCAAGGTGTACTCGGTTTACAAATCCGTTTAAACGATGAAAAAACGAGAGCTGTTGTTTCAAGAATGAACAACCCTAATGTTAAATCATTAATAAATATCGAAAGAGGGGTTTTAAATAAACTAGATGGTGGTTGTCAGTTACCCCTAGGAGTTTATGCCGAAAAAATCAATGGTAAATATGAAGTGTGGACTGCTTTAGGACAGGAAGATGGTTCGCTAAAACGCCTTCAATCAACGTTTGAAAAAGAAGAAGGTGCCGCTGATGCAATCATTGCCGAATTAAAAAAAAAGTAGACGATAAAACTGTTTTTATTTCAAAGAATTTAGATAAAAACAGTTTATTTAAGTATCCCTTTATCCATGCTGCATGGAATGTGATCGCAAACTCATTAATTTCATTCAAAGCTATAGATGTAATTAAGGTGCCCCAAGCTGATTGGATCTTTTTCACGAGTAAAAACTCTGTTAGATTCTTCTTTAAACAAGGCCTGAAAATTGAGAATTGCAAGGTTGCGTGTGTTGGGCGTGGCACCTACAAAGAACTTGCTATGCATACCAATAAAATTAATTTTGTTGGAGATTCAATTAATATTAAAGATATTGGATTAAAGTTTGTAAAAGAAGTGAATAAAGGAACCTGTGTTTTTCCTGTTTCGAATATCTCCAAAAGAACCATCCAACAATTTTTCATAGACCAATCAAAAGTCACGGATTTAATTGTTTATGAAACAAAGGAGAAAAGTGAATTCTATAACCCAAATGCAGATATTCTAATATTTACGAGTCCATCAAATGCTAGAGCTTATTTTAAAAAATATCAGTTAGAAAAACATCAAAATGTCATTTCTATGGGCCCTTCTACAGGTAAACAACTTGAAGCGCTAGGAATAAAAAATTATAAAACACCAAAGTCAACCGGTGAATTAGGTCTGATCGACTTGATTTAAAATGAAAGCATACATTTGATAAAATTATTAAACCCAGGTGCTTTTAAAATCAGAAAATATAACTTTTCTTCGGGGTCAAATACACCATAATTTATAAAGAGAAATCACATCATTTTTTTTCGAAAATTTAGTGCAAAAGAATCGTTTTTTAACGAATTCGATTAGCTAAATACTCGGTAAACGCAATATTCAATCAATTAGGTAGAACTCTTTTCACCCCAAACTTTAGTTCCCTCTGTGCAATTTTTACAAATTTCAATTTCAGATCTTGACTTTAAAATCGATTGTCTGAAACCTTGATATTTTTGACCTTTCCAAATAGATTTAAAATCAGATTCGGCTAATTGTCCTAGTTGATGAGTAGCGTCTTTATCAAAACAACAAGGTACAATTCCACCATCCCAAGTAATAACACAACCTTGCCACATTCTCCAACAAGAATTAATCATCTTGTTTTTTACGCCCCAGGTTCCATCTTTCTTTTGATAATATCGTGAATATTTATCAATAGATGGAATTAGTTCATTTCCATTTTCATAATCGTAAACCTGAGCTGTTTTTAAACGAACCTCATCTACTCCAATCTCCTTCCCTAGTTTTAAAACGTCTTCTATTTGATGTTCATTGTGACTAACTACTAAAAATTGGAAAATAACAAAAGGCTTAGATGTGTTATTTTCTTTTTTTGCTTTAATTACATTTCTAGCCCCTTCCAAAGCCTTCTCTAACTTACCTCCTACTCGGTAAGACTCATAAGTTTCCTGGGTAGTTCCATCAATGGAAATAATTAATCGATCTAATCCTGAATCAATTGTTTTTTGCGCGATCTCTTTATTTAAGTAATGTCCATTTGTAGAGGTTGCTGAATAAATTTTATTTTTATGTGCAAACTTCACCATATCCAAAAATGCAGGATTTAAATAGGGCTCACCTTGAAAATAAAAAGTCAGGTAATGTAGCTCATTTTTCAACTGTACAATCGTCTTCTCAAAAAACTTATTTTCCAACATCCCCCTTGGTCTAGTAAAAGCACGTAACCCACTTGGACACTCAGGGCATCTTAAGTTACATGAAGTTGTAGGTTCAAATGAAATACTCGCAGGAAAACCCCATTGAACGGGCTTTTTTAAAAGCTTAGACAAATAATAACTAGCCAGTAACTTCCAAGAGTTTATCACCTTAGAAAAGGTAAGCTTTGATGCTAAATTTATTTGGTCTTTAAATCTTGCTTTCAATGGATGAATTTTGTTCAAATCTACATTAAACTAAGGAGAATCAAACAAGAACGTTATTAATAATAAGCTATTCCGTTAAACCTTCGTACAATCGGTGCGTACAATAAATTGGAATAGTCTTTGGTTACCTTAGATTAAATTAAGTAATATGAGAATAAGGTCTTTATTAATATTCGGAATAATAATTACAGGTTCATTCGCTTTCACACCTAATAACGATAGCCGTCAAAAGGGACAAGATACACTTAGAACAGTTAAACAAAATTCATTTAAAAAGGGTGAATTGCTAGAATACGATGCCTCTTATGGTTTTTTTGATGCTGCAAAAGTAACGTTAGAAGTTGCTAATAAATCAGAAATAATAAATGGCCGAAAAACCATGCATATAATTGGGAAAGGTAAATCGTTAGGTACTTTCAGGTGGTTCTTTAAGGTAGAGGATCGATATGAGACGTTTATCGATGAAAAAGCTATACTTCCTTGGAAATTCATCAGACACGTGCGAGAAGGTGGTTATAAATTAGACAGAGGGATTGAATTCGATCATTACAACAACAAAGCTACAGTTGCTCAAAAAGACACAAATTCATACAAAGTTAAACCCAATACTCAAGATTTACTTTCTGCTTTTTATTACAGTAGGACTTTAGATTTACAAAATGCAACTCTTGGACAAGAGTTCATTATTAATACTTTTTTCGACCGTGAAATGTATCCCTTAAAAATCAAGTTTATTGGAAGAGAAAAAATTAAGGTAAAGTTAGGAGAGTTTAATTGTTTGAAATTCCGACCTATGTTAGAGAAAGGAAGAGTTTTCAAAAATGAAGAAGATATGACTTTGTGGATTAGTGATGATGCAAACAAGGTTCCCGTAAGATTAAAAACCAATTTAATGATTGGTTCAATTAAGCTTGATTTGACAGGGTATAAAAACCTATTAGTACCCTTAAACGAAATAAAAGACTAGATTTTTTAATCTACTTTATTTGATATAATTTCTTTTGAAGAAATCAACATAACCAACAACATCCTTATGCTTAAAAAATTTAGTGTAATTGGTTTTAGATATTGTAAAAAACAAATCTCCGGTTTCCTTCTTCCCTTTTAAAAACTCATCTCTTACAGTAAGGTAATACTTAGAATATTCTTCTTCAGTTTTAAATGGCTTTACGACCAAAATGCTCTCGTCTTCGTTCCACGCTAAAACCTTTACCTTTAAAGCTTTATTTTTAAAGAAGTTAGTATTGAAATCAGACAATCCATTTAACAACTCTGACTCTTTATTTATTTTGTTATTAAATATTAAAACAAAATAATGTGGTTCTGATTTTGAAGCCTTGAATTGCTTTTCTTTCGATAAGGAATCCATCTTAGATTTAACTTTCTTTTGATGCTCCCTGCGTAATCCACCTAAAATTAAGTCTATTTCCGCGGCAACTTCAGTCCCCATGTTTTTTTGGTAGGCCTTTTTTAAGTTCGCCTCTAAACTATCTTTTCCAAAAACATTACCTAGAGCAAACGCTTCCAACAAATCAAAACGGCCAGCTAGCTCTCCACCGGTTAAGTTAGGTTTATACAATCTAACCTCATTAATTACCGTTTCATATTTTTCGGATTTATACAGCGTAAATAATTGGCCATATTTCACTTCATTAGCTTGATCATTTTTTTCTTGCTCAGCTAACATTCCGGGGTTTAATAAAAGCTTTGCATATTCAGATCCGGCATGATCTGAAAGAATTTTATTCTTAACTATTCCCTGCCTATCATAAAGTTTCAATTTGTCGTAATTACGATATAATTGATATAAAGAAATCGCCTCTTTTAAGTTTTTAGGATAACGATTTATAAGCTTATTAAAATAAAAATTTGACTGCTCTAAATCGGAGAAATTATCACGATACAAGATTCCCAATTGATAATAAGATTTTTGAATTTTATCATTTGCTATTGCTTTCTGATCAACGCCCAAAGGAAGATCTTTTAAATAAAAATCAACCGTTTGGTTTTCTGGTATATTCTCGTATACTGTCACTTCTTCCGCTGAAGCTTCAAAGGTTAATGATGTTTTATCACTCCTTCTCCAGTTATCCTCTAACTTACGGTCACCCCATAAACCTTTAAAATCAGCTAAACCGGCAATTAATAATAACGGATTATCAAAAATCCAATTCGATCCATTACTTCCTTGAATTGCAATATTGGCAAGAGCTTCTTCTTTTTGAGTTTCAAGCAAACCAGCTTTTTCATCAGCATCAACTTTTGCCGATTCTATTTTGGCGTTAATAAAATCAACTCTTTCCTCGTTACTCATATTAGCAACCTTTAATAAACTATCCTGATTTTTAACAATTTTAATATGTTTAACAAGCTCTTCTAAGCTTAAGTTCTTCTCGTATATTTCGGTATAACTAGAATGTGTTCTTGGCAAGGCGATTAAGCAAGAATCATAATAATTAGAAGCCAATAAATAATCTGGTTGTTCAAAATAGTAATCACCTAAGGCTAAATACGCTTTTCCTTTTTGTTTCTGATTCTTCAAGCTAGATGCAGCTGACTTTTTATAGTTAGATATCGTATTAACTTCGTCCCCTTTTCTCTCATATACTTTTGCCAAGGCGTAATAAATTTGATCCTTGTACTCTTTATTCTTTTCGTCCTTTAGCATTTTTTCCAAAAGAGAAATCACTTCATTCCCATTTCCATCATGAGTTATTGCAAGATTAATTTTTGCATTAAACTGGAGGTCATAATTTGTTGCTTTCTTACCAATTAGTTCGTATAACTCAGATGCTTTTTTAAGATCCCCTTTCTGCTGGTACATCTGGGCCAAAATAAATTGAATTCTTCTCTTCAATTTTCTTTTCTTAATTAAGGAAGCCGCTTGCTCCAAAGCTATAATAGCTTTTTCAGCTTGACCACTTCTTTTAAAAGCTATTGCTTCATATAAAACTAACTCATCTTTAAATTTCTTAGGAAACTCTTTATCCTCTTTAATCGCTTTTATTAAAGTTTCAGCATCAACATAATTCTCTTGATAGATAAATGTTAAAGCTAACCACAAAGAGGCTTTATATCGCTCAATACCTTCTTTGTACGTTTTTTTGATATATAGAAAGGTTTCTGAAGCAGAAATTAAATCAAATTTTAAAAAACGTGCTTTACCAACTAATAAATAAGAATCGTCGATCATTGAATTCACTTCAACCTCTTCACCCTTAATCTTAAACTTCATAGAATGGTTATCAACCATTTTAGCAGCTTTTATAATTGCTCTGTTAAGATTTGGGTATTCAGATTTATTAACAATTTCATCTCCAAATTGAAATACATCCAAGATTTCATCAAAGTCATCCTCGTGATTATCCGCAATATTATTCTTAGCCAATTTATAGGCCTCATTACCATTAAAAAACCCGTTATACTTAACAGTTAAATAATGATAATTCCTGTTTAAAAAAGCATTCTTATCTGTGGTGCAACCCCAAACAATCAGCCCTATTAATATAAGATATGTAAGTTTTTTAATCAAAATATTTACTAAGATAGCCAACCCCTGTTAAAGGGAGAAATTAAACACGAAAAGTTAAACGCATAAATTATATAAATAGTGTTAAGCTTCCATTTATTATAATAAGCTACTTCTTCAATAGTCTATTATAATCCTATAAAATTGAATCTTGTGTATTATAAATACGAAATCGGCCAAAACTTATAATTTTGTTTCTCAGTCTGAATTACTTTCAACTTAAAGTCTTTATTGCTGCTCGATAAGACAATTTTTTTTCTTATCGTAAAGTAAATCATCTCTAATCTCTACAATTTTTTCAAAAGAGGAGTGAACCGTTACGATATGTAATTAGTCTTTATTTAAATCATCTAGTGTTAATTTGTTTGTATTGTCTACTTGTTGAGCAAGCAAAATAATTAAGTAATAAAGATAGTTCACACTCTTTAAACAAGAAAATTAGATGCAAAAAAAGGGAAGCTAAAAAGCTTCCCTAATATTATTTGAAATAGAAAATATTACTTATTTCTTTTTCTTTCACCTTCGTTTAAGAATATTTTCCTAATTCGAATTTGAACTGGAGTTACTTCAACATACTCATCACTTTGAATATATTCTAAGTACTCTTCAAGAGTTCTTTTAATTGCTGGTACAATTTTAACAGCATCATCAGTACCTGACGAACGAACATTAGACTGCTTTTTCGCTTTTGTAACGTTAACTGTTAAATCACCTTCACGGCTATTTTCCCCAATTACTTGACCTTCATAAATTGCTTCATTTGGATCGATAAAGAATTTACCTCTTTCTTGTAATTTATTAATAGAGAAAGGAACTGAAGCTCCAAGTTCCATACTAATTAACGAACCATTTTGACGTTGAGGAATATCTCCTTTCCATGGTTCGTATCTTACAAAACGGTGCGCCATAATAGCTTCTCCAGATGTAGCGGTAAGCATAGAACCTCTCATTCCGATTAATCCTCTTGAAGGAACATCAAATTCGATTTTAACTCTAGTACCTATTGGAGTCATTGATTTCAATTCTCCTTTATTCTTAGTAATCATTTCGATAACCTTACCTGAAGTTTCGTCTGGAACGTCAACAGTTAATTCTTCGATTGGCTCACATTTTTTACCATCAATAGTTTTCACTAAAACTTGTGGCTGACCAACTTGAAGTTCGAAACCTTCACGTCTCATTTCTTCAATTAATACAGCTAAATGCATAATCCCTCTACCAGAAACCATCCACTTATCTCCAGCATCAGTATCAGCAACTTTCATCGCTAAGTTTTTCTCTAATTCCTTCGCTAAACGATCCTTGATATGACGAGAAGTAACAAACTTACCTTCTTTACCAAAAAATGGAGAGTTGTTAATTGTAAACAACATACTCATTGTTGGCTCATCAATTGTGATTGCAGGTAACGCTTCTGGCTCTTCGCTATCTGCGATTGTATCTCCGATTTCAAACCCTTCAATTCCTGTGATTGCACAAATATCTCCAGCTTCAACTTCTTCAACAGGTCTTTTCCCTAATCCTTCGAAAACCATTAGTTCTTTAATCTTCGCTTTCGCGATTGAGCCATCTCTTTTTACCAAAGAAATATTCTGGTTAACTTTTAAAGTTCCTCTAACTAATCTTCCAATTGCAATTCTACCTACGAAAGCAGAATAATCTAAAGATGTAATTTGAAGTTGAGTGTTTCCTTCTGGGATTTCCAAAGCAGGAATATGTTTGATTACCTCTTCAAAGATAAGTTCAACGTTATCAGTTGGTTTTTGCCAATCAGAACTTAACCAACCGTTCTTTGCAGAACCGTATACAACCGGGAAGTCTAATTGATCTTCAGTTCCACCAAGGTCGAACATTAAATCGAATACCTTTTCGTAAACGAATTCAGGATCACAGTTTTCTTTATCTACTTTATTTACGCAAACCATTGGCTTTAGTCCCAATTCGATTGCTTTTTGTAGTACAAAACGCGTTTGAGGCATAGGCCCTTCAATTGCATCTACTAACAAGCAAACACCATCACACATCTTTAATACACGCTCAACTTCTCCACCAAAGTCACTGTGACCTGGAGTATCAATGATGTTGATCTTGTAGTCTTTATATTGCACGGATGCATTTTTTGATCGAATAGTAATTCCACGTTCTTTTTCAAGATCATTACTATCCATTATCAATTCTCCGACTTCTTGGTGTTCTCCAAATACTGCACAAGCGTGAAGCATTTTATCTACTAATGTAGTCTTACCGTGGTCAACGTGCGCAATAATCGCGATGTTTTTAACCTTCATAAAAAACGATTTTTTAAATCAAGGTGCAAAGATAAGATTTAAAACTAAGTGACGCGTGAAATTATTTCGGTCTTGTGAATTAATTGGAATTATTATTAATTACTCCTCAATTATATGCCGATTTCTATTGAAGTTCATGTAAAAAATACCCAATGATAATCCAATTGTTAAATAGCTCATCCAACCGTAAACTTCTGCATCATTAAAAACACCTTCTCCAGTTATGTTATTTAGTGATTCCTTAGAAGCTGTTGTGATAACAAAGTAATTAAACAATACTAAAGAGTTATTTATTAAATGTACAATCATAGGGAAAGCTATATTCCTTCCCCAATAGTAGAGATAACCTAAAACAACTCCAAGTACAAAATAATAAAGGAAGTTTGTTAAATTAAAATGAACTGCTGCAAATAACAAGGCTTGAATCGCAATTGCATTATGAATATTAGTGCGTTCACTAAACAAACGCATCAACAACCCTCTAAAAAGTAATTCCTCTCCTATTGCAGGAATTAAACATATTCCTATAAACGTGATCAAATACCCTCTCCCATCATTAGGCATGATGTAAATCATTTCTCCTATTGACTTAATAGTATCCGAGAGTAAATCGGAGTTAAATAACCAGTTTTGAAGAAGGTCTAATTTTAAATACTCATTTAATTGAAGAGCATCCGATCCTAATTTTGGAATATGATAGGCTAATAAAACTGATGCAATAAATAGAGCAGGAGTTTTGTTGTGCACTAAAACCTCTTTAAAACCTTCTTTAAAAAAGGCATGAATTAAAACGAGACCTAAGCCCAGATAAGAAACTAAGTTAACCGTGATAAGTAAATAAAACGCCTTATTTAATTCACCTGGAGGAGTTTCTTTTATTATTGACTGAATACCTTTTAGCTCAGCAATGACCTCAACATCATTGTTAATTATCACTTTTCCTGCCAACGCACTGCTTTTTATTTTTACTTCAGGATTCATTAATTCATCCAAGTTAATTCCCGTTACAAGCATCAATAATAACGAGACAATTACATTTACAAGTAACATACTTATAACCGTAGAAATAATCTTTTTTGGGGTTGACCAATTTCTGAATGTATCTAAAGACATATAGATTTATCTTTCTGTTTATCTTTGTAAGATAATTATGAGTGTAAAGATAGGAAATATAGATCTTGGAGAGTTCCCTCTTTTACTTGCTCCGATGGAAGATGTTAGTGATCCTCCGTTTAGAGCTTTATGTAAAAAGCATGGTGCCGACATGATGTACTCGGAATTTATTTCGAGTGAAGGATTAATAAGAGACGCTAAGAAGAGTCTGCAAAAATTAGATATTTACGATTATGAACGTCCGATTGGAATCCAAATTTTTGGAGGAAATATGGAAAGTATGATCGAAGCAACTAAAATTGTTGAAGCAGCTAATCCTGATGTTATAGACATAAATTATGGCTGTCCTGTAAAAAAGGTTGTCTGTAAAGGAGCTGGTTCAGGAATTCTACAAGATATTCCAAGAATGGTCGCGCTAACGAAAGCTGTGGTTGACGCTACTAATAAACCGGTTACTGTGAAAACTAGATTAGGCTGGGATGACGACACACAGTTTGTTGTTGACGTTGCTGAACAACTACAAGACGTAGGTATTCAGGGCATATCTATTCATGGGCGTACCCGAAAACAAATGTACAAAGGTGAAGCCAACTGGGATTTAATTCGAGAAACTAAACAAAATCCACGATTAACTATTCCTGTTTTTGGCAATGGTGATATTGATTCTGGAGCGAAAGCTAAGAAATACCGTGACGAGTATGGAGTAGACGGAATCATGATTGGTAGAGCTGCAATTGGATACCCTTGGATCTTTAATGAAGTAAAACACTATTTTAAAACTGGCGAAGTACTCGCTGAGCCAACGATTGCTGAACGAGTTGAAGCTGCAAAATTTCACTTATTCGAATCGGTAAGATGGAAAGGTGACATTTTAGGAATTATCGAAATGCGCCGTCACTATACAAATTACTTTAGAGGTTTGCCGGATATTAAAAGCTACAGAATGCAACTGGTAACTTGTCCTACAGAAACTGAAGTCATTCAAATATTAGATGAAATATTAAAAGCGTACACATAAAAAAATCCCGATCACTTGATCGGGATTTTTTTATGTACTTATTTAAAATGTTGTTGCTTACTAATATAAGGAAGGGAATTTCTCTGGATCAACTTCATGCATAATCTCGTAAGCAACATCAAAAATTGTTTCTGGGTTAGGCTTAGTAAAGTAGTTTCCATCCGAACCATAAGCCGATCGATGATCTTGTGCAGATAATGTTCTTGGCTCTGAATCTAAGTGGAAATAACCACCTTGACCCTCTAATACTTGCTGAAGCATAAAACCAGTAGCTCCGCCAGTAACATCTTCATCCAGAACAATTAATCGATTCGTTTTTTCCAAACTCTTCAAAATTTTACTTGTTGTATCGAATGGCAATAAGGTTTGAACGTCAATTAACTCAGCTGATATCCCTACTTCTCTTAAAGACCTTACCGATTCTTGTGCAATTCCAACACATGATCCGTAAGTAATAATCGTTACATCTGTTCCTTCCTCAATAACATCTGGTATTCCTAATGGAACTCTAAACTCAGCAAGGTTGGTTGGCAACTCTTCTTTTTTACGGTACATTAATAACGGCTCAATCACCAAACCTGGATCATGCGCTTGTAATAATGTATTATACATTCCTGCTGCTTGCGTCATATTTCTAGGGACACAAACTACAAATCCTCTTAACGAATTAATAATCATTCCAAGTGGAGAACCCGAGTGCCATATACCCTCAAAACGATGTCCACGTGTACGAATAATCATTGGAGCTTTTTGCCCTCCTTTAGTTCTCCAATGCAATGATGCTACATCATCCGTAAGCGTCATTAAAGCGTAAACCAAATAATCTAAATATTGAATCTCCGCAATTGGTCTTAATCCTCGGATTGCCATCCCAGAACCTTTCCCCATAATTACGGCTTCTCTAATTCCTGTATCAAAAACTCTTAACTCACCATACTTATCTTGTAACCCTTCACAACCTTGGTTCACTCCACCTATTTTCCCTGTGTCTTCTCCAAAAATGGCAACTTTAGGATTACTGGCTAGAATTGCATCAAAGTTTTCACGCAAAACAATTCTTCCATCAACTGGATTTGGTTCCTCTGCATAAATAGGTTTTACTTCTTTAACACTTACGGATGCAAAATCCCCATGCGCATAAAGTAAAGAGTTATACCGATCGTGATTGGATATTTTTTGTTCATTTAACCAATCGGCCAACCGCTGTTTTTCTTCTGGAATGTCTTCAAATCGAACCAACCGTAACACTTTCTTAGCAGCGCTAACCATATAATTACGGTAAATATCCATTTGACCCGTTAGCTCATCACGATACTTTTTAATAAATGTTCTACTGCGACTTTTCGAAGCAATAGCATCAATCATACTTAAAACCTCAGCTAACTCCAATTTTAAAGGCGTAATGTAGTTTTTCCAAGCTGCATTTCTACCTTCCTTAACGGACTTTTTGCAATTCTTATAAACTTCATCAAGCTCTTCTTCCGTTGCCCAATTGTTCTCTAAAATCCATTTTTTAAATTGACGCGTACAATCGTATTCTTTCTCCCAAGTTAATCTATCTTTCGATTTATATCGTTCGTGAGAACCTGAAGTTGAGTGACCTTGCGGTTGTGTTAATTCAATTACGTGAACTAAAACAGGCGTATGTGTTTCTCTTGCTAGTTTTGCTGCTTTATCATAAGCGGCACACAATTCAGGATAATTCCATCCTCTTACTTTTATGATTTCAATTCCATTGGAATCTCCTTCTTTTGCAAATCCTTTTAATGCCTCTGAAATGCTTCCTTTCGTAGTCTGTTTTTCAACAGGTACTGAAATTGCATGGCCGTCATCCCAAACACTCATTACAACAGGGATTTGTAAAACACCCATTGCATTTATTGCTTCTAAAAATATCCCTTCAGAAGTTGATCCATCTCCAATTGTTCCAAAAACAACCTCGTTTCCTTTGTTGGATAATGTATCGTATTGGTGTAATTCTTTATTTTCTCTAAACAACTTAGACGCCAATCCCAATCCCATTATTCTTGGAATTTGTCCTGCTGTTGGAGATAAATCAGTTGTTGTAATTTTCATCTTCGTCATGTCCTTCCAAGTCCCATCATCATTGATAAATCTTGTTCCGTAGTGACAATTCATTTGACGACCTCCTGAATGAGGTTCATTCTCGACGTTAGTATCAGAAAATAATTGAGCGTAATATTCTTGCAGTGACACTTCACCTAAAGCTAACATGATTGTTTGATCTCGGTAATAACCACTTCGGTAATCACCATCCATAAACTGTTTAGCTAAACATAATTGGGCAAGCTCTTTTCCATCTCCAAAAATTCCAAACTTAGCTTTTCCAGTGAGGACTTCTCGACGTCCAAGCACAGAAGCTTCTCGGCTTTCCATCATAATTCTGTAATCATTCAGAACCATGTCTTTAACCTCAGACTTCCCTACTTTTTCATTTAAAGATGACGCATCAATTTCATTACTCATAATTCACGATTTTGCTTACTCAGTCGAATACTTACTAATTTACGAAAAATTGATGTGCTTTTAAACCTAGGATAAGTTAACCCCAATGATTTTTAAACCCTACGTGTTAATTCCGTTCACTTATAAAGATCATAACTAAATAAATATTAGATGATTATGGATTATTTCGCTGAAATAGCAGTAACTAACTGAGTGACTAAATTCACCCATTTTTGGTAAAACTCTTCATTTTCAGACCAAAGGTCTTTTAATTCACTTTTATCTGATAATGAGAAGTTTAAAACATCAATTGCAACTACTTTCAAATCTTCTCCCAACTCGATTCCTTCATTGGCTTTTATCCATTCTTCCAAAATCGGATGCTTTACTTCTACTTTACCTCTTGAAACAATTGAAGCAATTATAAGTCCAAAAACAATCGATCCACAAGCATCATCAACCTCCACTTGATCGTATTCTTCTATTCCTTCAGCAATATCAACTAGCAATTGAAATGCATCTTCGCTATGGATAATTTCATCAATCCAATCCAATGCCGAATCGTTTTCGAAATATCCCACTCCCCAAGCTCCCATAATTTTTATTTTATCTTTTCTAAATCCTCTGGTGTGTCAATACCAATACTTTCGTGTTCCGTTTCGGATATGAATACTTGATATCCGTTTTCCAACCAACGCAATTGTTCTAAGTTTTCGCTTTTCTCCAAGTCCGAAGCGGGTAATTTCACCAACTCTTTTAATACCGATACTTTGTATCCATATAATCCTAAATGCTTGTAAAACTTCTGGTTATTTAACCAATCTAATTTCTCAGCATCTCTAACAAATGGAATTGGATTTCGTGAAAAATATAAAGCGCGTTTATCAATTCCGGCAACCACTTTCACAACATTTTTATTGTGAACATCTTCAATATTATTCAACTCCTTTTTTAAAGTTCCTATTTCAGCAGGTGTTGTTTTAAAAAGTTGAACTAAATCTTCTAGTTGCGATTTATGAATAAAAGGTTCATCACCTTGGATGTTAATTACAACATCGTACGTATCCGGTAAACTATTAACAACTTCGCCGCATCTATCCGTTCCGCTTTGATGATCAGGATTTGTCATTGCGACTTCTCCTCCGAAAGCTAAAACAGTATTTTTAATACGATCATCATCAGTAGCTACAATAACCTTTTCGAACAATCCTGAATGCACAGCTTTTTCAAAAACGTGTTGAATCATTGGTTTCCCTTGAATATCCACTAAAGGTTTTCCTGGGAATCTCGTTGAAGCATATCGAGCTGGTATTATTGCAATTACTTTCATTCCTAAATCTTATTTAACTTAAATAAATACTTTCTTAACTACAACTTACACAAACGTTCAGCGCCTCTTTCCAACTCATCGTTATCCTTTGCGAAACAAAACCGAAGCAGCTTGTCCTGCCGTTTATTTTCATAAAAAACCGATATTGGAATCGATGCTACTTTGTTTTTAATTGTCAACCTACGAGCAAAATCTACATCATTCTCATCTGTAATCGCAGAATAATTAAGCAACTGAAAATAAGTACCCGAGCATTCCTGTGGTACAAATTTACTCTCTTCTAAACACTTCAAGAAAAAGTCTCTTTTTTCTTGAAAAAATCCAGACAACTCCAAATACTTATTAGATTTCAACGTATACTCTTCAATCGCATATTGAAAAGGAGTTGGCACAGCGTAAATTTGATATTGATGCGCACTAACAATCTCTTTCATAATCCATTCAGGCGCGCAAACATAACCCATTCGCCAACCTGTTGTATGATAGGTTTTCCCTAAAGAATATACTACAATCGAACGATTAATTAATTCAGTATACCTACAAATACTTTCATGCCGTTTTTCTTCAAAAACTATGTGTTCATACACTTCATCTGAAAGTATAATAATATTTGAATCGATTACTATTTTTTTTAATTCATCAACATCATGAACGCTAAACACCTTACCACTAGGATTATGAGGAGTATTTATAATTATCATTCGCGTTTTACGCGTCACTTTCGATCTGATATCTTCCCAATCAAAGTCAAATGTCATCGGTTTTAATGGACTTCGAACAACTACACCTTTATTAAAGAGAATAACAGGCTCGTAGCAATCAAAAGCGGGGTCAATTATAATTACTTCATCCCCTTCGTTTATCACTGCACTTACAGCGGTGAAAATAGCTTGAGTAGCGCCTGATGTGATGCAGATTTCGGTTACTGGATTGTAACGATGCCCATACAGCGATGCTATTTTATCTGATAGTTTTTCCCGCAACCCCAATACGCCCATCATTGGAGCATATTGATTTTCCCCTTGATTCATGTATTTTGAAACAAGGTTTATCAACTCTGGATCAGTGTCAAAACCTGGGAAACCTTGTGCCAAATTAATAGCATTATGCTCATTAGCTAGAGCGGTCATTACAGGGAAAATTGATTTTTCCAGATTTGGTAATTTAGCTTGAAGTGAAAAATTCATCCATTAAAGTTAAGCTTTAACCCTAAAGTTCCCAATTCATATTAAATTCTCTTTTGGCTTTGTTATTGGTTTTAATAAGTCACCTTATTCTATTTTTCAAAAGGCGCTCCAATAACAATTGTTAAGTGGGGGCCTTTTCTTTTTAAGATCCTATAAAAGATGATTTTAAGAAGTTAGGATTACCCTCAAAAAATAGATTTTATTTGAAAAGAAGGTTAACTTTACGGCATGAATAAAAACACATTTTCGTTTTTACAAAAATTAAGTTTCATACTAACAATCATTGTACTATCACAAGGTTGTGGCCAAAGAGGCACTCCTACTGGGGGCGATAAAGATCAAACTGCCCCAGAAGTTCAAGTGAGTACTCCTGTTAATAATGCTACAAATTTTAAGGGTAAAGAAATCGTTTTCAAATTTGACGAGTATGTAAAAGCTTCTGGCTTTTACAATGAACTTTTAATTTCGCCTCCATTAAACTCCAAGCCTACGCATAAATTAGTAGGGAAAAAACTTATTTTAAAACTAGATTCTGCCCTCGTTCCAAATACAACTTACTCTGTTTTTTTAGGGAAAGGGATTAAAGATCTTAATGAAGGAAATCCGTTAGAGGACAATTTATTGGTTTTTAGTACTGGTGATGTTATTGACAGCTTAAGTTTAAGCGGAGAGATTTATAATGCTGAATCGATGGAAACGTTAAACGAAGGAATGGTTCATTTATATAAATCAAACGACGATTCTGTTCAGTCTAAAAAAATCCCAGCTTATTTTGCGAAGGTAGAAAACGGTCATTTTCATTTTCACAATCTAACTGAAGGTTCTTATAAAATATTTGCATTAGTAGACAACAACACTAACTATTTATATGATTTACCAGCTGAAAAGATTGCTTTTAGAGAAGAGTTAGTGCTGGTGTCCAATCAAGTGGATTCTTCGGGGATCATATTAAAAGCATTTGAACAGGCTGAAAAAAAGAACTTCATCAGTAGTTCTAATTGTGATTTCATTGGGAAAATTGATTTAATTTTCAACCTTCCAGTTGAAAATTTCTACATGAAAGTAATTGATGTTGGTTATACAAAAATGAGCGCTTCTTCTCAATTCAAAGCAAGTGATGATTCGCTTACAATTTGGTTTGAGAGCAAACCTGAAAGAGACTCTATATTACTAGCAGTGAAATACGACAGTAAAACGGACACTTTAAAATTCAATTTAAAAAACAGAAAAAGTATAGCTACTCAAAAAATATACGCTCAGCATAACTTTTCAGGAATGGGAAACTATCATAAAAAGCCATTATTTATCAGTTTCACTCAACCAATTCGATCAATCGATACGAATAAGCTTGTTTTAATATCGGATGTCGATACAGTTCAGGCTAAGTTCAAATCTTCTGGAACATTGAGTCGTTACCAATTATTAAATACTTTACAGGAAAGTAAGATCTATATTTTAACGTTATTACCCAATGCAATCACATCAATTTTCGACGCTCAAAACAAGGATACTTTAAAGGTGAAATTCTCAACTACCGCTCTTGCATCTTTAAGTAATATGAGCTTGAAATATGATTTTTCTGGTGTCAAAGGAAAGGGAATATTAGAGATTTGGAATGGTGGGGGTTTAGTTGAAAAAAAAGTCCTGTCAACTAAAAAAGGTTCTGTACAACTTCTAGGGATTAAACCAGGTGAGTACAAGCTTAAATACATTGATGATACAGATGACAATCAAGAATGGACTTCAGGTAATTATTGGACAAAGCAACAACCTGAATCCGTTTACTGGTATACCGAATCGATTAATTTAAGAGCGAATTGGGATCTTGACGTGCAATGGACTTTAAAGCCTTAAATGAAAAAAATAGCCTTCTCCATATTAATCATTATCATTAGCCTTTTTGGACTTGATGCTTCTTTTTCTTTCTTAATTCAAGAAAACAGGAACATTAAAGTATCCAATGCTATGAAAGGTGAAATGGATTATGATATTTTATTTCATGGTCCTTGTGAACCACTTTTTACAATTGACGCTTCTGCAATAGACTCAATGATTGGTACCAAGTCTTATAACTATGCTTTAAGGCATACTGACTTTGCAGACAATCTACTTCATCTTCACCTTTATTTAAAAGCGAACAAAAAGCCGAAACAGGTTTATTTGTATGTAACTCCTGAGAGTTTTGATTTACGGTTTAATACTTTTCACACGTATCGATTCGCTCCTTATTTAGAGGATAGTTTAGTCTCTAAAGTAGTTAAGGATATGGACCCTGATTACTACGCACAAACAAACATTCCCTTTATGCGGTTTGCTTTTTACAATAGTTATAAAATATTCGATGCTATACAAGGTTTGAAGCATTATATAAAAGAAAAGGATAATCCGTATTTTAAAGATGGTCACATCAGCCATCCAGACAATGAATTTCACACAAAACCTGATGGTTATATTGCACCAGAACATTTAGTTTACGCCGCTAATTTGAATGTTGCAGAATTAACAGACTCGTCTTTGTATTATGAACTATATGAAAAGCGGCAATCTTTTAATTGGGATGCTGACCGTGCTAAATACTTAACGCAACTATTTGAATTGTGTAATCAACATAAAATTGAATTGATTTTGTATGAAAGCCCTGCTTACGCTGGCGCGGTAAAAGACCAGCCAAATCGCCAATTATTTTTAATGCGCACGGACTCCATTGCAAAACATCATAATTCAGAGTATCTTATTTTTAATGATGAAAAGATTACGATCGAAAAGTCGAATTTTGTTTGTCCTTTAATTTTATCGGTAAAAGGAACAGGACAGTTTTTAAAAACATTTTCGGACTCAATTCATAAACGACTGCCTTAATGTTTAACCAAAAGTAATATCTCGTCTATTTGTGAATCGTGAGAATCGCAGTCATTTTTTGTGTTTCCCCACCTGCCCACAAGAAATTAATCGTCGTCCTTTTGGCTCAATACTACAAGTCGATTTTGTGTTTTATCGATTAAGGGCTTTCAGCAAAAAAAATATAGATAAGATTTTAAGGGCTGATGAATAGCCTCATACAGGTAAAGCACTCAAAAATGGGAAACTTAATGATTTAACAATTACTTTTAACGAATATACTAACTACCCTAATTGCCCTGCTATAAAACCTGTTGTCCAAGCGGCCTGAAAGTTAAAACCTCCAGTAACCCCATCAATATCCAACACTTCTCCTGCAAAATATAAATTAGGGACGATTTTACTTTGCATCGTTTTCATGTCAACATCTTTCAAAGAAACCCCTCCACAGGTAACAAATTCCTCTTTAAAAGTCGTTTTACCTTTCACTTTATAATCGTCATTTAAAAGGGTATTTAAAATTTTATTTTTGTCCTTCTTCCCTAAATCACCTGCAATTTTTTCGTGTTCAATTTCAGACTTATCCAATATGTATTTCCAAAGACGAGCTGGGATTTCAAACGGCGTTAAATTCCCAACCTTCTTTTTTCCGTAATTATATAAATGACGACTCAACAAAACGCGTGTTTCATCTTCGTTTGAATTTCCAATCCAATTCACAAGGATTTCAAATTCGTACTTTTTTTCAGCTAA
The DNA here is from genome assembly GCA_905182585.1 of uncultured Flavobacteriales bacterium. GTDB lineage: Bacteria > Bacteroidota > Bacteroidia > Flavobacteriales_C. The sequence continues at coordinate 9,413 of CAJJCC010000018.1, read as the reverse complement.
TATTCTCGCACCCCAAGCAGACGTTTTTAAAATAGCAGGACCACTCATACCCCAATGCGTTACTAATAAAGGACCGTCATGAACTAACTTTGTTCCAGGTACACGTATTGTAGCATTTTTCACGGAAAGCCCCTGATAAGTTCTTATTTCTTCATCGGGAATATTAAATGTGAATAAGGACGGTAATGGTGATTCTATATCATGCCCTAACTCCTTTAACCACTCTAATCCTGTTAATTTCGGACTCCCTCCAGATGCCACTATGACTTTATCAAATGGATAATTAAACCCACCTATCTTTAAGTTTATCTGATCTTTTAGAGGTTCTATACCTTCAATTTTAGTTTCTTTCTTAATAATAACACCTAATTTATGTGCTTCATCTAAAAAACAATTAATAATCGTAATCGACTTATCTGTAATTGGAAACATTCTGTTATCCGCTTCTCTTTTAAGCTCTACTCCTCTTTCTTTAAACCAAGCAACAGTATGGTTTGAATTGAAAATTCCAAACGCTTTTTTTATTTGCTTTGATCCACGCGGGTAAAAGCGAGCTAATTCACTCGCCTTAAAACAAGCATGTGTTACATTGCACCTTCCTCCTCCTGAAACTCTTACTTTACTTAATAATTTATCTGATTTCTCAAATACAATTACTTCAGCTTTTGGGTGACTTTTCTTAGCAGATAATGCCGCAAAAAAACCCGCTGCACCTCCTCCGATAATTGCAATTTTCATAGCGCAAATATACTATTTTGAATAAGTTGTTTATCGATAATCAAAAGTTGTTTTCTAGCATAATTTGAACCTTTAAGAAGTTTTATTATAAACAAAAAAGCCGATCCAGTTTGGATCGGCTTTTTTGTTTATAATAAAGTGTGTTTTAATCTCTAGTTTGTATTGCCTGAGTAAAGCCATTAAAGGTATATTCTTTTAATGAAGAATCTTTGTACTTATAAACCCAGTAATATACACCTGAAGCTACAGGTCTGTTTTCATAAACCCCATCCCAATTAGGAAGGATATCACTACTTTGGAAAACCTTTAGCCCCCATCTATTAAACACTTCGAAATCACTCCAAATAATGTTATTTACATAATCCTTAAAGTTACCGTCTGTAATTCCTATTGGTCTGAATGTCCCGTTACCCTCCTCTGAACCAGGCACGAAAACATTCGGGAATTGAATTACTGTAGGCTCACAAAATTCAGTTAATTCAACAGAATCAACGTGAACACAACCAGTAGCGGTATCTACAAATGTTCCGATAACAGTTGAAGAAGTATACCGTGCTGTAAATAAAGAATCATTTGAATTGTTATTATTGTCATTCCAAGAAATTGTACCTAATACATTTTCATAAAACTCCATTCTAATGGTATAAGTATCACTACCCAATGAACAAAACGATGTGTCTGGACCTAAATCTATATTTGGTGTTGGAATCACAACATTCAATACAGAATCATAACCCTTACAGTTGTACTCATCCGTAACATTAATAATATACCAACCATTTAATAATGGTACAATTTCTTGCGTTGTTTCAGTTGTTCCATCAGGTAACAACCATGTATAAGATGCTCCGTCGAATGAACCCGCATTTAAAGGCGTTTCTGATTCTGATCCTTGACAAACTTGATTATCTCCATCATCAAATGACATTTCTAACGAATCCAATGCTGCAATTTCAATGGTGTCATAGGCCATACAATTATTACTATCAGTAACAATTACTGATAACGTATCAGGACCTACTAAGTTATAAATAGGGTCCGTTTGTCCATCACTCCATATGAATGTATAAGGAGCGTATCCAACTACAGGCTCAGCATCTAAGTTAATCTCCAAACCAACGCAAGCGGAATCATGATCTCCTAAATCTAACGTCGGAAGAGCATTCTCAATTAGCGTAGTGTTTACTGAAACTACACATGAATTTGAGTCGGTTACCTCAGCAGAGATAGCTCCTGCAGAATATACCCAAATGGAAGAAGTACTATCGCCTGTACTCCATAAATAAGATTCTCCAATATTTCCCAAGTCGATTTCTACACTATCGAATTTACAAAATTCATATTCATTGTCGATCACAACATTTGGCAACTGATGGTTATCAATATTTATGGAATCACTGCTTTCACATCCATTTGCTGTAGATACAATTACAATATATTCACCAGAATCTGCTTCTAATGTTGGTGAATTTTCATCTGGAATAATAACTCTATCTAAAAACCATGCGTAAGAAACATCCGAACTAGAAGCAGCATCTAAAATTTTAGTTAGATTATCACATATTGTTGTATCAGACCCTAAAGAAACTGTTGGAAGCTTCTCCTCAGAAATTTGGACAGAATCGGTAAATTCACATCCATCATTATCTACTATTGTAACTGTATAAGTTGCATCTTCAGAACCCACTTTAATGCTTGCGTCCGTTTCATTACCTGGGAGCCAAGTATACGAAAATGCATCCGGATGCTCAGCATTAATGGTAATAGAATCTTTCTCACAAACTATAGAATCTCGAAGTGGAACAATTGGTAAGCCGTTGGCAGAAACTTGGATGCTACTCGAATCTAAACAACCGTTAGCATCCGTAACCACAACGGATATAGGGCCAGGAGAACTCACATAAATAACATGTAAAGATTCTCCAGTTGACCATTCATAATCACTATATCCAGCACCAGCGTTCAGTGATACAGAATCGCCTGAACAAAAGAATGTACTCGGACCTAAATCTACTTCAGGAGCAGCATTAATAGTAACACTTACAGAATCGGAATCGGAACATCCGTTTTCATTTGAAAAAACATATTTCACATTATATGTACCTTCACCTAATACTGAGGGGTTAAATTGATTGGACGATAAAATACTGTTTACATACCATTGACCTCCTTCGGGTGTAGCATTTAAAATCTCTAATTCATGATTATCACAACTAGAGACAATGGGTTCAATCACTACATTTGGGGCATCCCTTACAGATATTGTAATAGAATCAGAATCGGAACATGCCCCGTTAGAAACAACGTATTTAACATCATGATCTTCTAAACCTAAAGCTCCTGGGTCAAATTCATCATCGGTAGCAGCTTCACCATTTACATACCATTGTCCTCCTAAGGGATCAGCAGTTAAAGTAATTGGTGCTTCACTTAAACAAAGAAAGGATATTGATGGCATATTTATAATTTCAGGAGCAGAATTTATTGTATGAACAATTGAATCAGCACCTGAACACCCATCAACAGTAACTTGATATTTTATTTCATGAATATCGTCCCCTAACGAGTCAGGGTTTAAAACTCCAGGGGCAATACTTACGTCATTTATAAACCATTCACCACCTGAAGGGGTTGCAAGCAAGCTTTCAGGTGAGTCATTCGAACAACTTGCGCTTGGTGGAGTAATTGAAATATTTGGTGCGTCTTTTTGAGTTACAGTATGGCTAACCGAATCAATACATCCATTGGCATCTTCTTCAATCAACCAGTAAGTCCCAAATGAAGAAATAGATCTTGGCGTTGAAAACGATCCTAAATCAGACCATGTCAATGTACCTCCAGAACCAGCTGATCCTGTAATATCTATTGTTCCGTTTTCACAAACAATATTGTCACCATCAATAGTTGGTGAGGGTAAAGGTCTTTCTGTAATAGTAATACTGTCTATTCCTACACAACCATCTGCATTTTCAACAATAACCGTATAAGTACCTAAAGAGTTAACTGTCTTTTCACGATCACTCCCTCCGCCTGGGGACCATGCATAAAAAGCGTATTCAGCTCCTGCATTTAGGGTAACTGTACCTCCAGTACAATAAAAATTATCACCTGTAATCTTTGGTGTTGGTGATACTGTTGTACTAATTTCAATTGTACTGGTACCTGGACAATCATCGTCATTCGTAACATTCACAGTATAAGTTCCAGAATCAGCAGAAATTGTAGATCCAGTTTCACCAACCATAATCACTCCATTTTCAATCCATTCATAAGTTTTAAAATCTGAACCTGCATCCAATGTATGAGTAGCATTATCACATACTGAAATATCAGCACCTAAATTAGGATCAATATTTGGACAACATGTCACTACAACTATTTGAACACTATCCGGCTCAGAACAACCACCATCAAAAGTTACCCAATGAATGCCAACTCCAGCATCTAAAGGAGTGAAGATTCCTGCTGGGTTAATGTAATCACCTCCTCCCCAGATTCCATCCATATTTGCTGTAAATTGAAATGGCGCATCAGTACTACAAACTTCGAATACACTATCAATTTCACATTCAGGATTAAGTGGACAAAAGTAACCTTGTGGCATTGCATATGACACAGCCTGACCACCAGAAACAGAACCGAAATCAATTTTATCAGGATCGTAACTAACACCTCCGCCTCCAGCTTTTGCATTAGGAACATCAATTACTCCAATAGTAAATAAACCAGACTGATTTGGTTTTCCAACATACAACTTATCATCTACACCAGTAATAATCTCTCCATGCTTAATTGTATTAGATCCACTTACCACATTTGCATCACCTGAAGATATTTCATGCTGCCATATTCCTGTAGTTAATAAATTAGAACTAAAATAAATCTTGCTCCCGTCTGGGGAAAATTCACTTCCATAACCATAATAAGAAAAACCATCTGGCCCCTTTATTTCATGATCTGGATTTGCCGTTAATACCCCTGTCGATTTATTAAAATCTAACAAATGCGTTCCAATAGGACTTTGTCCCGTAAAAACTAATTGTGTTCCATCTTTATTGATATCCATTGAGCCTCTTCCTATTGACGCTCCTAAATAACCTGAGTTTCCTGTATTAGGAGTAGGAACATTTTGAATATCAACACTCTGTATTCCATTAGAAGTAATTAAAACTTTCACGAAATTATATGATGAGGGTTGGTGAGAAATCACCCAAACCGAATCAGATCCACAAACACCAAATGCTGTCATCATTTCAGAAGCTGTAGTCGAGATCAAACTATCTTTTGAAACCAATTCTCCTAATGGACTCCCTACTGATCCATTCCCTGGCTTTGACATGTCAATTCTATTTACTCTTAATCCGTTAGAGCTTTCAATTGAGCTAGAAGTGAAAAGGTAATATTCAGTTAATGATCCTGGTTTTAATATTGAAAACGCACCTTGAACAGAGCTTGCTGTTGATCCATGCTGGGTACCTGTTAAATCTCCTGCATCTGCTGGATTACTCACAGAAATATTAGCATGAGACCCATCAAACACATCAATTCCATCGGTATAATAAAGTACCTTACCGTTTTCATCAGAAACCACAGAAACAGATTCATAATAACCTATTGCTGATTCATTATTACGTTGAATTGGACCTGGTGCAGTACCACTAACAAATGAGGTGAAATCTAAGCCAAATGAAGAAAACTCCCATGGTGGACCGTTTAAAGTTGACCCAAAGTACCAAACTTGATTCTGTGAAAATGAAGTAATAGTAAACAATGTCAACAGTAATCCTAATAAATTTCTTTTAGATATCATAATAAGCATCTATAGGTAAGTTTTTCTCATGTATAATAAAAAAACAAAAAAAAGATACACCCTTTTTATAATTTTTATTAAACATGAGAATTCGCACACAAATTTAATCAACGAAATTACTCATTCCTTATGTTTTTAACAAATAAAAATGAAACTACACCCTTTACTCACAACAAAAAATACAAAGCTCCCAATAAAATAACTCAAATTGTTTATTAATAGGTACTTAACCTATTAATAATAGAATAAATCCTTACTTTAAATAGTTTTTATTCTCGTATTCTAATACCCCTAACTAATTATTAATCATCCGTATAAACCTATATTCTATTGAATATAAATCTTCGTGTTTATAAAACCAATAGACTATAGTTTTGCAGTCCATAAAATAACCAAAAGCAATACTAAAAACCGAAATTATCAGATACGCCAGCTGTTTAACCATCACAATAAAGATATTGATGCTTAAATTTCAATACCTTGTTTTAAGAAACAACAAAAAGCCCAGCAAATGCTAGGCTTTTTGTTAGATGTTATTAATCTAAAGCTTATAATCCTAATAAAACTTGCTCCGGAGTTTTCCCCCCAAACATTAAACTTACTGGATTTTCTAAGTAATCTTTAACCGTTTTCAAGAATCCAACAGAATCTTTACCATCAATGATTCTGTGATCATATGATAAGGCAACATACATAATTGGACGAATCTCAACCTTACCGTTAATTGCTACTGGACGTTCAACGATGTTGTGCATTCCTAAAATAGCAGATTGTGGTGGGTTGATAATTGGAGTAGATAACATAGATCCAAATACACCACCGTTAGTGATTGTAAATGTACCTCCAGTCATTTCCTGAATTGTTAACTTCCCATCTCTCGATTTCAACGCTAATCTTCTGATTTCAGCTTCAATTTCCGCTAAGCTCATTTGCTCGGCATTTCTTAAAACAGGAACCATTAATCCTTTAGGACCAGATACTGCGATACCTATATCAGCATAATCGAAGCTTACGATATGATCATCATCGATCATTGCGTTTACATCAGGGAACTGACGCAATGCTTCGGTAACCGCTTTTGTAAAGAAAGACATAAATCCAACTCCAACTCCGTGCGTTTCTTTGAACTTTTCTTTGTATTGCTTTCTGATGTCCATGATTGGCTTCATGTCCACTTCGTTAAAAGTCGTTAACATTGCAGTTTCCTGTTTAACGGCAACTAAACGTTCAGCGATCTTTCTTCTTAAAGCTTTCATTTTCTTAGAAGACTCTTCACGAGTTCCTCCCCAACCTTGAGCTACATCACCAACATTAAATCCTGCTGCGATATAATCAACAACATCAGATTGTAGTACTCTTCCTTCTTTTCCTGATCCATTAACTTTCGCTAAATCAACACCAGCTTCTCTTGCTAACTTTGCAGCTGCAGGACCGGCGTGACCAGTTGCATGACTAGTTTTTGAAGCTACAGTAGCTGCTTTTGGTGCAGCTTCCGGAGCAGGAACAGTTACTGCAGGTGTACTTGTAGCAGCTGCAACTGGCGCAGTATAGTTAGGATCTATTTTAGCAACGATTTCCCCAACTTGTACAGTTGTACCTTCTTCAACTAGTCTTGTTATGATACCAGCCGCTTCAGATGGCAAACCTAAAGTTGCTTTATCCGAATCAACTTCACAAATATCTTCATCTAGTCCAACATAGTCTCCGTCTTCTTTTAGCCAAGTTGCAATTTCAACTTCGGTAATCGATTCTCCTGGACTAGGAACTTTAATTTCAATAATTGGAGCATTACCTCCATTTGGCTTTGGTTTTCCGTCACCAGCAACAACAGGTGCAGCTTCGGCAACAGGAGCAGCAGCTTCAATAGCTACTTCAACAGCTCCAGCTGATGCAGGTGCAGCAGCACTTGTATCAATTTTAGCTACAACCTCTCCAACTTGAACAGTTTCACCTTCTTCAACTAAAATCTCGATAGTTCCAGCTGCTTCTGACGGTAATCCTAAAGTTGCTTTATCAGAGTCAACTTCACAGATGTCCTCATCTAATTCAACGTAATCACCATTCGCTTTTAACCAAGTTGCGATTTCAACCTCTGTGATTGATTCTCCTGGACTTGGAACTTTAATTTCTACGATTGACATTTTATATAAATTTCAAATTGTTCTACAAATAATAATTAAGCTTCAACAGGATTTCTAACTAAGTTCGCTTGTGCAAAAATTGCATCGTAAACTTTGTTAACTCTTCTTTCATGACGTTTAAACGAACCAGCTGCAGGCGCTGATGACTCAGGTCTACCGATATAGTTTAATTTAACATCAGGGAATTTTCTTGACATGAATCCCCAAGCGCCCATATTCTCGGGCTCTTCTTGTACCCAGAAGTAATCTTTAGCATTGCTGTATTTCTTCAAAACAGTTCTGATTTGATTAACTGGTACAGGATTCATTTGTTCCAGTCTTACTAAGGCTATATTTTCATACTTACCATAGTTTTCTTGTTGGTCCAAAATTTCGTAATACATCTTTCCAGATGTAAACATTACCTTATCTACCTTCTTAGCATCAGCTGCAGGATCATCTATAACTTCTTGGAAAGAACCTTTAGTTAACTCTTCAACTGATGATACACAAGATGGGAATCTTAATAATTTCTTAGGAGTAAACACGATTAACGGCTTACGGAAATCTCTAGCCATTTGTCTTCTCATAACATGGAAGAAATTAGCAGGAGTAGTACAGTTAACAATTTGTAAGTTCTGTCCAGCACACAACTGTAAGAATCTTTCCAATCTTGCACTTGAATGCTCAGCACCCATTCCTTCGTAACCATGTGGTAATAACATTACTAAACCTGATTGAGTTTTCCACTTATCCTCACCTGGAGCGATAAATTGATCAATCATGATTTGAGCACCGTTATTAAAATCACCAAACTGCGCTTCCCAAATAGTTAATGAATTAGGATCCGTTAAAGAATAACCATACTCATATCCTAATACACCATACTCAGAAAGCAATGAATTGTATATCCAGATTTTCCCTGGTTGGTTTGGATCAATATTGTTTAATGGAATGTACTTCGTTTCATTGTCTTCAGTTTTTAAAACTGCATGACGGTGAGAGAACGTACCACGCTGAACATCTTGTCCTGTAAAACGGATAGTGTTACCATCCATAATCATAGTACCGTATGCTAATAATTCAGCCATACCCCAGTCAAGTTTGTCTGTTGTTACAAACATCCCTTTACGCTTATCAAACTCCTTCGTGATTTTCTTAATGAATTTCAATCCTTCAGGCTGAGTGTACAATGCTTCAGCAACTTTAGATAAATCCTCTCTTAAAACACCAGTTTCTGGTGATTGATCGAAATCGGCAGCTGTTCCATGACGGAAATCTTTCCAATAACTTTCTAAGAATGAAGTAACTTTTGATTTCTCAATTTCTTTAGATTCTAAGATTCTAGCTTGAAGCTCATCTTGGAATTCTTTTTCCATTGATTTAGCCAATTGCTGTTCCAATACCCCTTCCTGCATTAATTTATCTACATAAATCTTACGTGGATCTGGGTGGTTCGCAATCGCTTTATACATTAATGGCTGCGTATATCTTGGCTCATCACCTTCGTTATGACCGTGCTTACGGTAACATAATAAATCGATAAATACATCTTTACCGTATCTCTGACGGTATTCCATTGCTAAATTAATAGTGTGTGCTAAAGCTTCAGCATCATCACCATTTACATGGAATACAGGAGATAAAGTTACTTTTCCAATATCAGTACAGTATGTAGATGATCTTGCATCTCTGTAATTTGTTGTAAATCCAACTTGGTTGTTAATTACAATATGAATTGTACC
>CAJJCC010000017.1 GCA_905182585.1 uncultured Flavobacteriales bacterium | reverse complement strand
TTGCAAAGTATAACCAATTACTTAGAATTGAGGAAGAATTAGGTTCTTCAGCTAAGTATTTAGGAAAAGATTTAAAATTCGTTTAAACGAATTTTAAAAAAATAAAAAGGGTAAGATGATTTTTCATCTTACCCTTTTTTATGCTTAGAAATTCTCATTTAAAGTATGCTGTGACTACTTTAATCTTGTCTGAAAAATCGAAAAATTAGGATACGATTTCGTATGGATAAAGTCATCATAAACTAGAATTGAGTAACTTTAACTCATGACAAAGGGAAAACGATTTTTTATATTTTTTTCAAGTGCAGGAATAATGACTTTTTTTTTAATCTTTACGCTTTCAGCAAGGAGCGATAAGCCATTTGATAAATATATGCAATGGACTCCAAATCAGAAAGTTATTTCGAATATTTTGGAAAGGACAAACCCTAAAAATGAAGTTTTCCCGAAAAGAGTTGATCTTTTGGAATCCACAAAACAGAAAGTTGAAAAGCTTAATGTTACTGAATTGGAAGTTTTACATTCCTTAAGAGAGGGAGACGTTGAGTTTTTTCATGAATTAACTTTGCCTCGTCAAAAACCAAAACAATATTATATTTTAATTGAAATTGGAGAAGTAGAATACTTTGTTCTTACCGAAGTACATCATAATTACAGTGATATTATTGATTTCGGAATAGCAGAAGATTAATCGGTTAAAAAATTTAGATTTAATCTATTCTTTTACGTAGTCAATTTATGAATATCGGTAAAAAATAATAACACACGCATTTCCTTATTCTGACATGTTTTGTGAAGTTCCCTATACAGGAATAAGTTCAATCAGATTTTTCATTTTTTAATGAATATTATATTACTATAAATTAGCAATATTTCATTTATAAGTACATTCTCAAATAAATCATTACTTATTGAAATTTAAGTAGTTACATTTTTATTTTTACAATGAAGATAAGTTTACAAAACTATGATTGCTATTTCTCTTAATAATTGATAGTTTTGCGTCAAATTCATAATTTATGACTTACCAGAACGATCTTATTATTAGAGCTGCAAAAGGTGAATTAGTTGAAAGAACACCAGTTTGGTTAATGCGTCAAGCAGGAAGGATTTTAAAAGAATATCGTGATGTACGTTCTAAACTTTCTGGGTTTAAGGAGTTAGTAGAAACACCTGAATTAGCAGCCGAAGTTACTATTCAACCAGTTGACTTATTAGGTGTAGATGCTGCTATTATTTTTAGTGACATTCTAGTTGTTCCCGAAGCAATGGGATTAACATATGAAATGCTTGAACAAAAGGGACCACATTTTCCTAAAACGATTCAAACAGAAAAAGATTTAGATGCTTTAATTGTTCCTGATGCTTATGAAAGTTTAGCATATACATTAGATGCAATTAAAATCACAAAAAAGGAATTGGCAGGTCGAGTTCCAATTATCGGATTCGCAGGAGCACCTTGGACAATTTTCTCTTACATGGTTGAAGGAGGCGGAAGTAAAACCTTCTCCAAGGCAAAGAAAATGTTGTACACAAATCCAACTCTTTCTCATACTTTATTAAATAAGATCACACAAACAACGATTGCATATCTTAAAGCACAGGTCGAATGTGGGGTTGAAATAGTTCAAGTTTTCGATAGTTGGGCAGGAATCTTAACAGAAGAGCAGTATAAAGAGTTTGCCTTACCATATATCAAGCAAATTTGTGATTCAATTAATAGTGTTCCCGTAACTGTTTTTGCAAAAGGAGCATATTTCGTAAGAAAAGAGATAGCGGCTCTAAATTGTAGGACCATCGGATTGGATTGGAATATGGATCCAATTGAGTCAAGAAAAATCATTGGAGCAGATAAAACGCTTCAAGGAAATCTTGACCCATGTGTTTTATATTCTGATTTTAAAACAATCGAAAGAAAAACAAAAGAAATGTTGGATCAATATAAAGGTGGTTCACATATAGCTAATCTTGGTCATGGGGTTTACCCAGATATTACGCCAGATGCTGTAAGATGTTTTATAGATACTGTAAAAGCGTATTAAATTTTAGGAGAAAGTCCGTTTGTTTAAATAACGAGTTTTTGTGTTTTCTAAAAAGAACCTAAATTTCCTGTGTATTAATTTTTTACATCTATAACAATGGCGAGTTTAGTAACTAAACAAAAGCAAATTAAAGGTTGGGTAATGTTTGATTGGGCAAACTCAGCTTACAATTTGGTTATCGTATCAACAGTATTCCCAGCAATATTTAAAACTTTCGTTCCAGATGGAAGTGTGTTTTTAGGATTTTCATTCCCATCGTCAGATTCATTGTATACCTATGCAATCTGTGTTTCTTATTTAATTATATCTCTAATAACTCCTGTACTTTCGGGTATTGCAGATTATGGGGGGTATAAAAAGAAATACATGCAATTCTTCAGTACTCTTGGCGCCATAGCCTGTGCGAGTTTGTTCTTTTTTGATAAAGAGCATATTTGGATAGGTATAGTAGGCGCAATTATAGCCAGTGTTGGATTTAGTGGAAGTTTAGTTTTTTATAATGGCTTTTTATCAGAGTTAGTTCCAAAGCGATTACACGATAAAATTAGTGCCAAAGGGTTTGCTTATGGATATTTAGGTTCCTCTTTACTTTTAATTTTCTTGATACTTTTAAATACGTTTAAAGAACTATTTGGAGTTGCTCCCGACGACGGGGTTACCATCTTCAGGTTTGGATTTATCCTAGTTGGACTATGGTGGTTTAGTTGGGCAAGGTGGACTTTTTCTGTTTTGCCAAGTTCAACAAAAGGAAAAGTAGATAAAAAAGGAATTCTCAAAAAAGGATTTAAAGAATTAAAATCTGTTTGGGATCAAATAAAAGAGATGCCTAGATTAAAGCGTTTTTTAGTCTCGTTTTTTATTATTGATTTAGGAGTTCAAACAATTGTAATAATTGCTCCTTTATTTTCCATAAAAGTTTTTAAGATGGGAAGTGCTGAATTAGTAGTTATCGTTTTAATAATGCAATTTTTAGGAATTGCTGGAGCATCGGTTTTCTCTAAAGTATCTAAGAAATATGGGAATGTAACAGGTATGATAGGGCCAACCATTACATATTTATTAGTATGTGTACTTGCATGTGTAGCAAACGAAGAAGCGAAATGGATGATATATTTAATTGCAGCTTTAATCGGTTTTGCAATGGGTGGTATTCAATCGTTATTCAGATCGACTTATTCAAAGTTATTACCGGAGACTGATGATCACGCTTCATTTTTTAGTTTTTTCGATATCGTGGAAAAAGTAGCCATCTTAACAGGTACGTTTATATATGCAGGTATAGATTTATTGGCATCAAAATTAAATTGGGATTTCGGAGAGCGATTAGGAGTTGCGACATTAGGCGTGTTTTTCTTAGTAGGTTTAGTCCTACTAAGAAAACTTAAGAATTTTAAATCTTTAGATCCATTTGAAGAACGTATATAATATGGACAATCAATACGATTTTGCAATTGTTGGAGGTGGTATTCTAGGAATAGCATCAGCATATCAATTACAAAAAAAACACCCCGAAAAAACAATTATCGTCTTTGAAAAAGATGCTATTTTAGCAGATCATCAAACAGGGAATAACTCAGGAGTGATTCATAGCGGATTGTACTACAAGCCAGGAAGTAAAAAGGCTGAATTATGCATGAAGGGAAAACGTGATTTAGTAGAGTTTGCCAAAGAATATAACGTTCCTCATGATCTTTGCGGAAAAGTAGTTGTTGCGACAAAGGAAAAAGAAATTGAAGTATTAGAAAGAATTTATCAAAACGGACAGGCTAATGGCTGTGAAGGAATTGAAATTATAGATGGAAATCAAATTAAAGAGAAAGAACCATTTGTTGAAGGAGTAAAGGGAATTTGGGTGCCAACCACAGGGATAATCGATTATCGAAAAATGACTGAGGTTATGGCAGAACAAATTCAACGACTTAATCCTGCCTCAAAAATACTAACAAAGCACAAAGTTGCAAAAGTAGAGGTTATCAACAATCAAAGTGTAATCAAAGTAAATGGTTCTGTATTTCAGGCAAACTATGTTGTCTTTTGTGGAGGTTTACAGGCTGATAAATTGGCAAAAAAAGACAATCTTAAAATCGATTTAAAAATTGTTCCTTTTAGAGGTGATTATTATGATCTAACCGATAAAGGAATGCATAAAGTAAAAGGCTTAATTTATCCAGTTCCCGATCCTGATTTTCCTTTTCTTGGAGTACACTTTACAAGAATGGTAAACGGAGGTGTCGAGTGTGGTCCAAATGCTGTTTTCTCTTTTAAACGAGAAGGATATAAAAGATCTGATTTTAGTTTGTCTGATTCTTTCGATTCATTAACTTATAAAGGTTTGTGGAAGCTTTTTGGCCGTCATTGGAAACAAGGATTAGAAGAGTATAAAAGGGCCTATTCAAAAAAGCTGTTTTTAGAAACGCTACAAAAGATGATTCCATCATTAGAAATGGATGACATCCAACCCGCAAGAGCAGGAGTAAGAGCTCAAGCTTTAGATATTGATGGAAACTTAGTCTACGATTTTAAAATTGAAGAAAACGGTAATCATTTCCATGTGTTAAATGCGCCATCTCCCGCTGCTACTGCATGCTTAAGTATTGGACAATATATTTGTGATACAGTAAGCAATAAGGTTAATTAGTTTAATCCGTAAGCTTACTCATTAAGGTAAGAAGGTAAATTCCGTCAGCAAGCCCTCCAATGGTAGTTTCCATTGTTTGAAAGTCTGTAGCATCATCAAAAAAAACGACTTTTTGTGTGTTGAATATTTCCAAATCGTAACTCTCTTTTGATAAGTCAAACCATTTAACATTTTCTAAATGTCCCTCTAAATCTCCAGGACCTTCTGCTATTGCACCAGTCGGAAAAAGTTCAGGTTGTAGGTAATAGGTTTGAGAGTAAATGTTTTGAACCGAATTAGGAAGTTGCTTTGAGGCAAGAAACGATACCCCCCAGTTGTTTTTACCGAATGTGTAATCAATTACGTTATAAGCCATATCTAAGTATGCGCTGTCTTTCACAATGTCATTATGCAAAATAGAAGCAGAGGCAACTCCAAAAAAGGAATATAAAGAACCCCAAGTATAGGCATGAGGAATCTTCCAAATGTTATTCTCTTGTTTAGCCGTTCCAGCAAAACCATTCAAATCTGAAATTAAAAATTGCTTGCTTCTAGGGTAGAATTCGCTTGACCTTGCATGAGCCACCATATTAAAATCAGACCAAGAAGCCCAGTATCCAACTCCAGCCATCGAACTATAATATTTAATTTTTTGAACGTAAAAATCGTTTTGAGTCGTCTTAGCTAATTCTGCTGCCGCTAATAGTAAATTATCATATCCGTTCTTATCTGCATAAAAAACTTCATGCCCTTTCTTAAACCAATAAGCCTCCTTATATTCTAGGGCAAGTTTAAAAAGAGCTTCAGACTTTTTTAAGTACTTTTTAGATAGTGTAGAATCAATTCTTTTAAAAACTCTTGAGGCAATAGAAAAAGCCGCTGACGTGTATGCTAAGTGTGGTTTTGATAAAGATGTGTATGCATGTCTATAAGGGTTTGTGTCATTACTAGGTAATCGTATTCCAAGCTCATGATCTCTATTATCTCCTATTTGAATTACAAAAGTTGAATCATTAACATAACATCGTTCTAAAAAGTCTAACCCAAACTTAGCTTCATCCAAAAGGTCATTTAAATCGGATTTAGATTCGTTTTTAAATTGTAAAACAGCAGGATTCTCCTCATATGCACTCAGTAATAAGTAAGTAGTATAAGCATTCGTTAAATTAAATTTTAAGTAATCACCAGCGTCATACCAACCACCAATTACGTTCGCAGTCTTTTTTTGTGGATGCTCATACCATTGATTCTTTTCTTTTACTTGTAAATAAAGCGTTGAAGCACTGTCTGAGAAATGCCCTGGTTTTTTATCTACCACACCAAAAGAACCACTTCTTTGTTGTCTTAAATATCTTAAAACATCTGGTAAAAAAGTAGCGTATGGGTTTTTGTCAATATTAAAATGATGTATTTGATCATCTATTTTGAAATCATAATCTCCCGATTGTTCAATTGCCGAAAAATTAACAGCGTAATTAAAGTTAAAATTCGTGTGATCACCTTTCCCCGCAATGGATTTTTGTAATTGACCATTACTAATACTTGAATCTCCTTTTAAAATTTCCCATTTTAAACCGCTTAAAGAGAAGTCAGCATTGATGATAAAGTTCTTTGGAGCTTTATTCATATATCCAGCCTGATTATACCTTACGTAAAATTTTTGTGCATTTATTGAAAACGTTAATATATTTAAGAGTAAGACATACGATATGAACTTCATAATTATGGAATTATAAATAGCGTGTGAAAATATTTAAAAAGTGTAAATTTCATGACTCGTAATACAATGCGTGAGACAAATGTCATGCTTGTTAACGTCTTTAATTTCATTAATGGGATCAAAAAGAGATAAACCTACTTTATAAGACTCAGGATTTATAAGATTAAAAAAACGATCGTAAAAACCTTTACCGTATCCAACTCTGAATCCATTTAAATCAAATGCTAAGAGTGGAGTGATCACAAAATCTATAATTTCATCGTTCACAATATTAGGGTTGGTAGGTTCTGGAATGTTATATTTTTTAACAGTGAGCGGTGTGCTGGAATTAAAATTAGCCGATTGCATACTGTTATCAGAAAAGTCACTTACAGGAACTACAACTTGAATGTTTTTAGATAAACAAAAATCGATGATAGGAAAAGTGTTTATTTCCAATTTAGATTCAATTGGTAAAAAGCAATGAACACATTTAGGCTGAACTTGAATTATTAATTCAATTGTTTTTTTAATTAATAATTTTGTTCTTTGTTCAAAATCGTCGCAACTCAGCAAATTACGTTGGCTAGAAAACGATTTTCGGATCAATTCTTTTCTCAATTTGACTTTTTTTTAATCTTATTACAAAAATACTTCAATAATTTTGTTTTTATCACACTTCTTTTATTACATTATAGGAGTGATATTTTGACAAAAATCCTGTCAAAACTAAAAAAGGAAGAATGACTGAATTAAAAGAGGGAGATAAAGCCCCAGAATTTAAAGGAGTAATCGAGAATGGAACATCCGTTTCATTGGCTGATTATAAAGGAAAGAAGTTAGTTCTTTACTTTTATCCAAAAGACAATACACCAGGATGTACAGCACAAGCATGTAATTTAACAGAAAATCAAAGCGAATTACAAAAAAACGGTTTTGAAGTTTTAGGTGTAAGTGCAGATACCGAGAAAAAACATCAAAACTTTATTGCAAAGTATTCTTTAGGATTTTCATTAATTGCAGATGAAGAAAAAGAAGTGATTAACGCTTTTGGTGTTTGGGGACCTAAAAAGTTTATGGGTCGTGAATATGATGGAATTCATAGAATAACATTTGTAATCAACGAAGAAGGAATTATAGAAAAGATCTTTAAAAAAGTAAAAACAAAAGATCATACAAATCAAATATTAGAATCATATAAATAAAGAATTATGGCTACAGACGTTAATAAAGAGAAGTTAAAAGCATTACAAATGACAATAGATCGTTTGGATAAAGCATACGGTAAAGGAACTGTAATGCGTTTAGGAGACGATACAACTCAAGATGTTGAAGTTATTTCATCTGGATCTATAACAGTAGATTTAGCATTAGGAATAAGAGGTTTACCAAAAGGAAGAATTGTAGAGGTTTACGGACCAGAATCTTCTGGAAAAACAACATTAGCGATTCATGCAATTGCCGAAGCACAAAAGAAAGGAGGTATTTGTGCCATTGTTGATGCAGAGCACGCATTTGATAGGTCATACGCAGAGGCTTTAGGGGTGAATACTGAAGAACTTTTAATATCTCAACCAGATAATGGAGAGCAAGCTTTAGAGATTGCCGATAATTTAATTAGCTCTGGAGCAATTGATTTATTAGTTGTCGATTCTGTAGCTGCTTTAACTCCTAAAGCGGAGATTGAAGGAGATATGGGGGACTCAAGAATGGGGTTACAAGCTCGTTTAATGTCTCAAGCGTTAAGAAAGTTAACAGCTACGATTAAGAAGAGTGGAACTTGCATGATTTTCATTAACCAGTTAAGAGAAAAGATAGGAGTTATGTTTGGTAACCCTGAAACAACTACTGGTGGAAATGCATTAAAGTTTTATGCCTCGATTCGAATTGATATTCGTAGAATTGGTCAAATTAAATCTGGTGACGAGGTTGTTGGAAATAGAACCAGAGTTAAGATTGTTAAAAATAAATTGGCAGCACCTTTTAGAAAGGCCGAATTTGACATCATGTTTGGAGAAGGATTTTCTAAAGTTGGTGAAATCATTGACATAGGAGTTGAAAAGGAAATCATTAAAAAATCAGGATCTTGGTTTAGTTATGGTGATACAAAACTAGGTCAAGGAAGAGATTCCGTAAAAGGATTACTTAAAGATAATCAAGAATTAGCGGATGAATTAGAAGCTAAGATATTCGAAGCAATTGAGAAAGGTGCATAA
Source organism: uncultured Flavobacteriales bacterium (assembly GCA_905182585.1). Lineage (GTDB taxonomy): Bacteria > Bacteroidota > Bacteroidia > Flavobacteriales_C. Next base: position 73,245 of record CAJJCC010000017.1, on the reverse strand, counting down.
TCCATTTTAATGTAATATTTTTGAAAGGCGTTCAAATTGAACGCCTTTTTTATTGTGCTATGATGAATAGGTTAGATTATAAATTTTTTGAAATTTGCATGCTTTTCAGAAGGCTCCAAAATTTTACCGTCTCGCCATTAAAAACGTTCAATATTGTAATAGTATTCTTTTTAATTGGATGTTCTGACAGGACGGATATTGATAAGGTTAATCAGTTTTACTCTGAAGGAAGCGAGTTTTTAGAAAAAGGAAAAATAGATTCAGCATTATATTCTTTTAAATCGGTCTTAAAAATCGATTCTAATCACCTGTTAGCAATAAACAGTTTAGCAGAAATTCATTTTCGAAAAATTGAAATAGGGAAAGCATTACACCTTTTTGAAAAATCGGCTTTGTTGGATTCAACCAATGCACAGATACATTTAAAAATTGCAGAGATAAAACTGTTTATAGGAGATTATAAAGAAGTCTTTAAGAACATTAACAAAGGCTTACGGTTAAACGATCAGTTGTCACACGGTTACTTTATGAAAGGAGTGGCTTATAAACACATTGGTGATACAGTAAAGGCGGTTTCTAGTCTTAAAACGGCGGTTGAATTGAACGATAAATTAACAGCAGTATATTATGAGCTAGGCTTAATTCTTACTCTAAAAAAAGACAGTAGTGCAATATTTTATTATAAGAATGGATTAGAAATCGATCCTGTTAACCTCGATTTGCTGTATAGTTTAGCTTGGAGTTATTCTGAATTCGGAAAATTAAAAGAAGCTGAAGGAGTATATCAAGAATTGCTAACCCTTGATAAGAATTATTCATCTGCTAAGTTTAATTGGGCTGTCATTAAGTTTAATAAGTTGGAGTATGACTCTTGCCTCATATTGTTAAACGAACTTTTAGTAGCTGAGCCTTTAAATGAAGAAGTATTAAATGTTAAAGGAAATACTTTAGAGCATTTAGGTTTATACGATGAGGCAAAAGCTGTTGCAGAACAATTAATCTCTTTAAAGAAAAAAAAGTAATATATATCATTCTTTATTAACCCAAAAGCAAAGGGTATAAAAGAGGCTCTTATGAACAAGAGCCTCTTTTATTAGTTAATTATTTTAATAGGCCTATTGTACCCATTTGTCTTTTGTAATCATTAAAGCTTCTTGAACAGTAATTCTTGTTCCGTTATTGTAAGCAGTAACAAATGGTCCTTTAATTTTTTTGTTATTTCTAATATCTTCTCTGTGGTCTCTAGCTCCAACATATTGGTTAAAGTTACCAACTGTGTATTTATGCCAACCCTGATGCATGTTTAAGTAGATTTTCTCATTGATTTGGTGGCTTTTAACAAAGTAATCTGTAGTAACCTTCTTTCTTAATGCGCAAATCTGAACTCTATAATTAACTTGTCCATTTGCAATAGCAACATTATTATTATTATTAGTTGAGGCAGTAATGCTTTGAGTTGGATCAGAATCAGCAGTAATCGGGTCCTCAACTACAGGGTTAGCTGCGATAGGATTAGTAGTAATCGGATCTTCAACTACAGGGTCAGCTGTGATAGGATCAGCAGTAATCGGATCCTCAACTACAGGGTTAGCTGCAATAGGATCATTAGTAATCGGATCCTCAACTACAGGGTTAGCTGCAATAGGATCAGTAGTAATAGGATCCTCAACTACAGGGTTAGCTGCAATAGGATCAGTAGTAATCGGATCTTCAACTTCAGGGTCAGCTACAATAGGATCAGTAGGAATTGGATCGCTTGGTGTATTTGTAATTTTAATAGTAGTCCCATCTATTAAGAAGTTCTTTGTTTCGCTTCCGTCTAAATAAGACATTTTACCATCAATTACTTTGTTTCCGTTTAAATCACTTGAAACATTAATCTTGTATGAAACAGTAAATATATCTTCTGCAGGTAAAGTCATCCAAAGAAATTTGACTTCGTTTCCTTTTTGACTAAAAATAGCACCGTTAGCTTCAACTTCACCAGCAACAAAACCTTCGGGTAAGCTTTCTACTATTTTTCCAACTCCAGAAACATTATTCTTATCAACCTCGATTTCAACTAAGAAAGTTTCTCCAGGAACAATTTGTTCCGCATCAAATTTACGTTTACACGTTAACTCTGCCGATTGAGAAACTGTATTTAAAGGTGTTCCAGTTGTTCCAGAAGAATTCGCTATTGGACTAGGGTTTTCATTACCTCCAGTATTTGGAGCAACTGTAATATTTGGTGTAACTAATGAGCTGCTTTTTCTATCACCATCAATAATATAAGATATTTTGCCATTGAAGTTAAAGTCACCCTGTATACTAGATTCAGTGTTAACCTTAATTTGTACAATAAACTTTGGATCCGCGGGAAGCGAAATCCAAATTAATTTTATTTTTTGATCGTAAAAAGTAAAGGTCCCTCCTTCTCCGTTTAAAAGTTCAGCTGTAAATCCTTCTGGAAGACTTAGTTGTAGTTTAGCGAAATTCGAAATATCACCTTTGTCTACTTCGATTTCCATAATGTAAGACATCCCGGCCACAACTGATTCAGGAGATTTAAAAGAAATATTTACTTCTGATTGAGTAAATAAACTCGCAATACTTAAAATAAGCACCGACGAGGCCATTAATAAACTTTTCATATAAGTCGTTTTTGACCATATAGAGTTTCAAAAGATAGCTGACACGCAAATGCATAATCCGCAAAATTCTAATAAAAAGCATATGGATCTATGATCCCTAGCAAATCTAACTGAGTGAGCTTGACTTTATGAACATTCTTTTTGATTGTTTTTCACATAGTTATGTGAAAAAGTGTTAGTAACTTATTGTTTTAACCTCGCTGATCAAAGCTGTTTTTTGATGGGTTTTTAGTAGAAACTATAAAAAAAACTTAACTGTTTAACTAAAAAAAATAAGAGGAGCTATTTTGAATTAACGCTAAAAGTTAATCGCATAAAAAAAGGCTGCCATTTGGCAGCCTTTTTGAGTATGTTTTGAAAAGTATTAAGCTTTTTCTGCAACAGCTTCAGCTAAATCTGGATCAACTAAAATTCTACCACAGTGCTCACAAACTATTACTTTCTTTCTTAAACTAATTTCTAATTGTCTTTGAGGTGGTATTTTGTTAAAACATCCTCCACAAGACTCTCTTTCTACCGAAACAACAGCTAAACCGTTTCTTACAGAGTTTCTTACTCTTTTATAACCAATAACTAATCTGTCGTCAATAAGAGCCTCAGCCTTAACCGAATCAGCTTCTAAAGCTTTCTCTTCTTTTTCAGTTTCATTAACAATACTTTCTAACTCATCTTGCTTAAGCTTAAGCTCATCTTGCCTAGCGTTAATTTTAGTTTCGTTTTCAGTTAAGATATCTTTCTTACCGTCAAGCTTAATTTTAGCTTCTTTAATTCTTTTGTTCGCTAATTCGATTTCTAAAGTTTGAAATTCAATTTCTTTAGATAAAGAATCGTACTCTCTGTTATTTCTAACATTGTTTTGTTGCCCCTTATATTTTTCAATACCAGTTTCTGCATCAATAATCAAGTTTTTCTTTCCTGAAATAGTATTATCTAAATCAGAAATTTCTTCGTTGATTTTGTCAATTCTAGTTTGTAATCCAGCAACATCATCTTCAAGATCTTGAACCTCTAACGGTAATTCACCTCTAACGATTCTAATTTTATCAATTTTTGAATCTACAAGTTGTAACTTATAAAGTGCCTTTAACTTGTCTTCAACTTTTATTTCCTTAGCTTTTGCCATGATAATCTATAAATAGTTAATCGGATTAGTATTCACTGCCGAAAAATGAGCCACAAAGGTAGTGAATTTATTTTTGAGATAGTCATAAATCAATTGCTGAGTGCAAATTTCAGCTTCAAAATGTCCTATGTCAGCAATAACAAGCTTTTCTTCCGCATCAAAAAACTGATGATACTTAAAATCACTCGTTAAAAAAACATCAGCATCAGCACCAATTGCATTGGGTAAAAGAAAACTTCCACTTCCTCCACAAACGGCTATTTTTTTAACCTTTTTATTCAGTAGTTTCGTGTAACGAACACAGCCAGCGTTGAATTGTTTCTTAACTAATTTCAAGAAATCCAATTCATCCATTTCCGTTTTTAAATAACCAACCATTCCTGATCCAACTTCATCTTCAAAATTTCGCGGATTCAGAATCGTTCGGTTTCCTAAATCTAATAAATCACAAATTTTAGAATTCACCCCAGTCATCACTGCATCTAAATTGGTGTGGCAAGCATATATAGCAATATCATGTTTGATGGCTTTAATAACCGTTCGTTCAATATAATTACTTCCATTAAAACGTTTTAACCCCGAAAACACAATAGGGTGGTGCGCGATAATTAAATTGGCGCCCTTTTTAATGGCTTCATCAACCACGTCTTCAGTGCTATCCAAAGTAATTAAAACACCTGTAATTTCTAATTGAGGATTTCCAACAATTAAGCCAGCGTTGTCATAACTTTCCTGATAACTTAACGGAGCCCATTGCTCCATAGCATCAGTTACATCTTTAATTAACGTCATATTGTAAAAATAAAGGAATTCTTGTAGAAGGCTGAATTTAATCTAAATTAGGTTTCTTTCGCATACTTTTTACTTGTGATCTTTTTTGCTTATTGTCTTTACTTCGCTTTAACGATCCCTTTGTAGGTTTAGTCGCAATTCGTCTTTTAGGAACAATCAATCCTTTATTAATAATGTTAAAAAAGCGCTCAATAACCTTGTTCTTATTTTGAATTTGACTTTTACTATCATCGCAAGCAATAATCAATGTTTCTGAAGAAGTTAATCTACTCGCTAAAGATTTTCTTAAAAGCCTTTTCTCCCGAGCATTTAAACCTTCAGAATTCGGAATATCAAATGATAAAACCACCTTCGAAGACACCTTATTCACGTGCTGACCACCAGCCCCCGAACTTCGAATGGCTTTAAAAATAAACTCTTTTAAGATAAGGTCATTATTCATAACCGGTGCTTATTTCAATTTTTTAAAACTAAAACAATCCTTCAAAAAATTAAGGTGACCTAAAATTCCTTTCTTCCGATTAAACGTACCAGATATTTCAACAATATCATCCTTTTTAATAATCTTCAATAAATCTTTAGGCAATCCACTACAAATAACCGAAGCACCCAAAGCCTTAGCTTGTAAAGTCAATATCCCCTCTTCGCTAATACCACTAGTTCTTCCTTTTATCTTTAGCGTTTTGTTATTGTATTTCTCATTAGCCTTAACTAGGTTCTTCGTAATTCGATACTCCTTTAATAAATCATTCAAGTTTATGGCGATTCCCGCTTTTTTAACCTTCACCATTTTTTCGGAAGTTGGATTTTCAGAATCTGCAGAAGTTGAATCACTTGAACAAGAAGCTGCTATTAATACTATAAGGAATGGGATAATGTGTTTCATAATTGTTTTTTGTATTTATAATATGGAAATAAATTCGCCGACTATTCTCATGTTTTCGGCATTTTCTTCTGTTATCACTATGTCTTTATAGGAAGAGTCAAATGAATTGGGTTTTAGTTTAATTAAGCGATGTTCCCAAGTGTCATCTGAAATTTCAATCTCGCTTGTATAAGTTTTAATGGTAAATGCTGAATTAAAATCAGAATCTTGGAAGTCAAGATTTTCAACCAATACGATTTTTCCATTCCTAGATCCACCTTGGTATTCTTTAAATATACAAAGAGAACCGTTTGGTATCCTTCTGTTCATTGATTCACCTTTTATTTCACAAGCAAAATAGCCTGCTTTGTTATACTGTTCAGGTGCATCAATCATATCAAAGGACTTATCTGTTTGAAGTTCACTAAAAGATCCAGCTGCAGCATGAAAATTATATAATGGGATCTGACTTTTAAGTTGAATTACTTTAGGAGCAGTCGTTTCTTTTTTCCTTCTCTCTAACAGGTAGTTGTACATACTGTCTGAAACAGGGGTTTTCATTTTAAATGAAACTTTAACAACAGAAACTAATTTTCCTGAGTTATTTTTCATTGTTCCTTGAGATGTGCTTTTTTCTATTGCTGTAACATCACCCATGTAATAAAAATCGTTTTGATCCTTATTCTTTTTAATGAATAATGGGAGGCGGATATCCCCATGTTTACCTAAGATTGATTGGACGTCCTTACTGTCAATTTTTCTATTCGACTTTGACATCCAAGAAAATGTTGAGTTATTTATGAATTCATCCTCATACTTAGTTGATTCTGAAATGTCGTCTTCTTTATGGTAATTTACAAATATGGGGCAGTTTGTTTTACTGTCGTTAACCATATACCCTCCAACATTCTGGGCAACGGGGTTGTAGGCATAGTTTAATATTCTAAAAACATCTTTTCTTGAATATTTAGAATAAAGGCTAAAACCATCATTCCATTTACTTTTTGAGTGGTTTGTCTTGAAATAATTAACCGAATACAAAGTGTTGTCAATAAGGAATGATTTGAATACATCTTCCTTAAGAGATTCTTTAAACTGAGTTGTAGGTACAATTTTGTTACTGTTTATTGTAATCAGGTTTGTTTTATGAATTTTATTAACTGACAATAATTTTTTGTCCTGTTTTTCACGGATGAATTTGAAGTTTAAATTATCAATTGCCGATTGAATTGTATTTATTGAACTCGATATATCGAATTTATCGAGAATACTTTGTTGGATTTTTAAAACTGATGTTTCTCCATCATTGATTAGGTACTCTAGAATAATCGATTCTTCAATTCTTTTTCCATTGTTTATTTCCTTCGAAAAATATTCCAATAGTAAAGAAGCTGACTCCGTTATTTTGATCTTATCAGATTCAACCTTATTTACAAAGTTGAAATATGATCTTGAATATTCAATAAAAAGAAATGGATCTCTTGTTTTAGTTTCTATAAAGTCCATCATCATTGGAGTTTTTCCAAGTCGATTTTTTAAATAGTTATAATCCTCCTTTAATTCTTTTAGGAGTTTCATGTTCGCATTATCAATAGATTGAAATATCTTCTCCTTTGATATTCTGTCAAAATTGATAGTTGAAGTTCCAGGTGTTTCTCTACTGCCTTCTGATATAAGTTTTCTTAACCTGTCTTTATTGTATGATGAATCTCCATATAAAGCAATCGGGATAAGGTAATTGTGGTTGTAATTACCAATGAAATCAATAACGGTTAAATAAGATTTTTCATCTGCTTTTCGCAGACCTCGACCTAATTGCTGAATGAAAACAATTGCCGATTCAGTTGGTCTTAATAATATGATTTGATTAACCTTAGGAATATCAATTCCTTCATTAAAAATGTTAACGGTAAGTATATAATCTATTTTCTGACTAATACTATCTGATTCCAGTTTTTGAATAGCTAAACTTCTTTCTTCGTCACTGCTGTTTCCACTTAGAGCTAATGTTCTTAGTCCCGATTTATTCAGCTTTTCAGATAGTTTTTGAGCTTCTTCATTTCTGTTACAAAAGATTAATCCACGAGTAATTCCATTGTCAGAACCATAGAAATTGGCTTTATTTATAATTTGAAGAACTCTCTCGTCTGAGGTTAAATAATTAAACTCAGTTAAATCATCCTTTTGAGAATCATCGATAGTTAAGTCTGAAACCCCATAATAATGAAAAGGGCTAAGCATTTCCTCTTCCATAGCCTGATTTAGTCGAATTTCATAAGCTATATTGTAATCATATAGTTTGAAAATGTCGTTTCCATCTGTTCTTTCAGGGGTAGCAGTCATTCCTAAAAGGAATTTAGGTGTGAAATAATCAATCAAATTTTGATATGATTGAGCACCCGATCTATGAGATTCATCAATTATTATATAATCAAAATGATCTTTTTTAAAGGCTCCTAAATGATCTTTCTTAGATATTGTCTGTACCGTTGAAAAGATGAAGTCATTATCTAACTCCCTTCGGTTTCCTGAGTATAAACCCATTTTTTTTGATGGTCCGAATACTTTTTGAAAGGTTGACATTGCTGTTTTTGCGATGTTAAGTCTGTGAACTACAAAAAGGATTTTTTTTGGAGCAAATTGCTTTACATCAAATGCAGCTAAATAGGTTTTACCCGTTCCGGTAGCTGAAATTATTAAAGCTTTGTCCTTGTTCGATTTTCGGATTTTTTTTAAGTTATCCAATGCCTCACTTTGCATTTGATTCGGCTCAAGATTTAATTCTGATTGAATAGGAATTACTGATTTAGATAATAGCCTTTGCTTGGAATAGATATCTCTGTATGCTAATATATACTCATGGGTAACTTTAGTACTTACTTCAAAGTCTTTATTGAATTCAGAAATAACTTTATCTGCTATGTCACTTGTTTTAAGTGCGGAAACTTGTAGGTTCCATTCTTTATTAGATGCTAATGCACTTTGAGTAAGATTACTACTTCCAATTATTAAATTGTAATATTTCGAAGTTTTAAAAATATACCCTTTTGAATGTGAAGAGTTTTTTGTCGCAATTCTTAAATCAATATTTTTAAACTGAAGTAGGCGTTCAAGCGCTTCAGGTTGTGTGAAGTTTAGATATTGAGAAACTAAAACTTCACCTTGTATATTCTTTTCTTCAAGAGCTTGTAAAGTATTTATTATTGTGGCAACACCACCGGTTGTAACAAATGCAACAGAAATCTTAAATGATTCACAGTTATTAAACTCTTTTAGAATAGAGGTTAATACTTTTTTTTTAGGGTTTTTGCTATTTACAAGGAGTTTTGGTTGAAAAAGCACTTCAGAATTGGCGTCTTTATCAACAAATCCTGTTAAAAGACTTTGGTTAAACTCTTGAAGGAAATCATCAGTCATTGTTAATCAGTTTATGAACAATTGGTAAATCTGCTGCTGCCCAATCTAAAGCTGTGAGTTCTTCTTTTAAAAGCCACTTTTGATCAATGTGTTCATTCAGAGTAAGTTTTCGGCTTTCAATGTTAACGATGAAACTATGCATCGTTAATTCAAAATCAGGGTATTGGTGATTTACGGTTAGGTATAGATCATCTACCGTGACATTAATATCTAATTCTTCAACTAATTCACGTTGTAAAGCCTCTTTTTGTGTTTCACCCGTTTCAATTTTCCCTCCTGGAAATTCAAACTTTTTTGAAATATATGGTAATTTACTTTCTGCTCTTTGGACACAAAGTATTTTATTGTCATTTATTAATATAGCCGCAACAACTTCTACTTTTTTCATGAAGTTTTTTTTTCAAGGGATGAAGAGAAATTTAACAGACATATTTAAATATAACAAAAATCAAGTCCCGCAAAAAGTTTGATAACCATTTTCGGATGAAGGAGGTTGTTGGTATTTATCTGAAGTGTAATGTTCGAAGGGGGATTGTAGTTTTGCTAGTAACTCGTTAAAAGGAGTCATGTTTTCATCTTCGCTGGCTTGTATTAGCGCTTCTTCTACTAAATGGTTTCTAGGAATTACAGACGGGTTGTAATCTTCGAGGAGGTTTTCGTAATTATCTACCGAGCTTACTCTTTGTAGCCATTTAGCTTTCCAAGTTTGAAAATCGGAATTGTTAAAAACAGGCTCGTTATGTAAATGAGGATCAACTAATCCGCGGAAAGTATTGTTAAAGTCGGGTTTAGCGGTTTCCATCCACGCGAAGAGTTCGTTTAATAAATCTTCATCGCCGTCTTCCTCTTTTATAATTCCCAGTTTTGCGAGGTGATTAATTTTCCAAATGGTTTGAAAGCTTTCATCAAATTGATCAAATTCTTTTTGTGCGAGTTCCAACGATTTTTTTTCATCGGAATGAATAAGCGGTAAAAGGGTTTCAGCTAATCGCATTAAATTCCACTTTGCAATTTTTGATTGATTGCTGTAAGCATATCGTCCTTGTTCATCTATAGAACTATAAACAGTAAGTGGATCGAAATGATTCATGAAAGCACATGGACCGTAATCGATTGTTTCACCTGCGATACTCATGTTGTCGGTATTCATCACACCGTGAATAAATCCAACTTTAAGCCAGTCGTTTACCAATTTTATTTGTGATTGGATCACTTCTTGTAAAAAACTCAGTGCAGGATTTTCGGTGTCGAATACATCAGGGTAATGCCTGTCAGCAGTATAGCTAAATAATTTTTTAATAAAATCGGGATTCCCCATTCTTACAGCTAGTTCAAAAGTTCCTACTCGAATATGACTTTCTGCAACTCGGGTAAGAACGCCTGTTTGCTGAACAGTTTGGCGGTAAACGGGGTCGTCACTTCTAACAATGGCTAAACTTCTCGTTGTGCTGATGTTTAATCCTGCCATTGCTTCGCTAATTAAGTATTCACGCAACATGGAATATAGAGTTGATCTTCCGTCACCTCTTCGGGAGTAAGGCGTTTGTCCGCTCCCTTTAAGTTGTATGTCAAAACGCTCTTCATAAGGCGTTATTATTTCTCCAATTAATATGGCTCTACCGTCACCCAAAACGTTAAAATGTCCGAATTGATGTCCACCGTATGCTTGCGCAATCGAGGTGGTAGATTTCGGTACATGATTTCCGGCTAAAACATCTGTTAAATAGGCTTTGTTTTTTGCTAGCTCGGTTAACCCTAATTGTTTGGCTAAATTACTATTGTAAAGTAATAATTCAGGATCAGATATTGCAGTTGGACTCGTTTCTGAAAAAAATACAGAAGGAAGAGAAAGGTATGAATTGTCGAAATTCCAGATTGAATCTTGTGCCATAACTGAAAGATAGAGTTAAGGATCGGTTTTCGAACTGAATGCTTATTGAAATTGTCATTTAAGGTATAGACGGGCTTGTTTTTTTACAATCAGATCTCCGTTATTTTATCTTGTATTGGTGTTTAACATTATGATTTTCGTTCAAAAGCAATTAAATTTAAAATAGGCACGTCTTTAAATTGTTATTTTCTCGTTAACAACTCTTGTTGCTACTAGCTCGGACAAGCCTATTTTATATCTAAATTTGTACCATGTTTTTAGTACGTGTACTCTTATTGCCTTTTTCGTTTTTATATGGATTGATAACATCCGTAAGGAATGTTCTTTTTAATTCAGGCGTGTTAAAATCGCGTGAATTTCAAACGAAATCAATTTCTGTAGGAAATATCACTGTTGGTGGAACTGGGAAATCTCCTCATATCGAATACCTGATTAACCTTTTAAATACTGATAAAAAGCTAGCTACGTTAAGTAGAGGCTATTTACGGAAGACGAAAGGTTATCTAGTTGCCGATGAAAAATCGACTTATAAAGAAATAGGAGATGAGCCGATGCAGTTTCATTCCAAATTCAAAGACGTAACCGTTGTGGTTGATGAAGATCGTCGCAATGGGATGGAGAAAATCGAACAAGAAATTAATCCTGATATTATTTTATTGGATGATTGTTACCAACATCGTTGGGTGAAACCTCAATTGAATATTTTATTAATTGATTATTCAACTGTTGGGTCAAAGCAATTTATGTTGCCATCTGGTGAATTAAGAGAATGGAAATCGGGCGTTAAAAGGGCTGACGCAATTGTTGTGACTAAATCTCCAGAGTTACATTCACCAATTGAACATCGGAGGATTAAGGAATTAATAAAACCGTTGAGGTCGCAAAAAACGTTTTTTAGTTATATTGATTACAAAGAAATTACACCTTTTAATAATTGCGCAAAGTCACTTTGTAAAGACGGGGTGATTAAGTTAGAAGATTATAAAACGGTTGTTTTTGCAGGAATTGCGAAAATTACGCCTTTGGTAGATTATTTAAAGCAAACGGCTAAAGAGGTTATTGTAACTGAATTTAGTGACCATCACAATTTTGAACCTGTTGATATTGTGAGATTAACGAACGCTTTTAAAGCGATTATTTCGAAAGACAAGATTTTAATTACAACAGAGAAAGATGCAATGCGATTAAAGGACGAAAGACTTTTTCCGCTTTTGGAGCAATTTCCTGTTTTTTATTTACCCATAGAAGTTAAATTTCATAAAGGTCTTGAAGATGAAGATACTTTTGATGAAATGATTAATAATTATGTTCAAGCAAATTAAAGAGACAGCTGATTTCTTAATTGAAAAGACAGCTGATTTCAAACCTGAAATAGGAATAATATTAGGAACCGGGTTAGGAGGTTTAGTATCTGATATAGACGTTAAATTCGAATTGAGTTATGCTGACATACCTGCATTTCCTCTTTCTACCTTAGAATCACATAAAGGAAACTTAATTTTTGGTTACATCAACAACAAGCGAGTTGTTGTTATGCAAGGAAGATTTCATCATTATGAGGGATATACTTTAAATGAAGTCGCTTTTCCTGTGCGTGTGATGAAGTTATTAGGGATTGAAAAACTTTTGGTGTCTAACGCTGCTGGTGGGATGAATCCTGATTTTGAGAAAGGTGATTTAATGATTTTAACCGATCATATTAATCAGTTTCCGGGAAACCCCTTAATTGGAAAAAATATCGATGAATTAGGAAGTCGCTTCCCTGATATGTATCAGCCCTATTCTAAAAAATACGTTGCACTTGCAAAAGAAGCGGCGAAGGATTTAGATATTAAAATACAAGAAGGAGTTTATGTTGGTCTTCCAGGTCCAATGTTAGAAACCCCTGCGGAATACAAGTTTTTAAGAATAATTGGCGCTGATGCTGTAGGTATGAGCACTGTGCCTGAGATTATAGCAGCGAAACATATGGCGTTGCCTTGTTTTGCTTGTTCGATTATTACTGATGTATGTTATGGTGAAATTCAGCCTGTAGATATTCAAGATATTATAGCAACAGCTATGAACGCCGAACCCAAATTAACAGCATTATTTAAAGAATTAATTAATAGAATATAAGCATGAAAAATCTAACCAAATTACTATTAGTTTTAACCACATTTGGATTTGCAAGTTGTGAAGAATCGAAAGGTTTTAAAGAAGGGAATATTACAGTAACTGTAAAATTGGATGAAATTTCCAGTGGAACAGCTGTATTAGAAGTATTACCATCAGGACCTAAAAGATTACAATTAGATACGGTGCAAATTGGTGAAAACGGAGTTGTTTCATTTGCACATTTGGCTGCTAAAACGGCGTTTTATAGTGTGTACGTCCCTGGTTATGAAGGAGAAATTCAGTTCATGGCAAACCCTGGAGATAGTATTGAAATTTCAGGAAACGTTAATGCGCTTTATGCAACTTGTAAAATAGGTGGTACAGCGGAGAACGAAAGACTAGATTCGTTAGTGACTTTCCTTAAAGCAGCTAAGTATTATACAGATTCATTACAACGTGTTTTTAAAGCTGCAGAAGCAAAGCAATTACACCATGCTTTGATGAATGAATTTCAGCAATTATATGGAAATGTAAAGCGTAAAGAAGAGACTTTTGTTAAGGGTTATATTACGCGTAATTTAGGACAGTACTCTAATTTAATTGCAGTGAACTCTTTAAATAAAGATCGTCATAAAACAACTTATTTATTGGTGGATAGTGCATTGCTGAAAAACCACCCAAACAACGAGGATGTATTAAAGTATCATGAAATTATCGCTCAGGTTTTTGCTTCTTCAGTTGGGGGAATAGCTCCTGATTTTAGTTTGTTGAATTTGGAAAACAAACAAGTAAATCTTTCAGACTTTAAAGGTAAATACGTACTTCTGGATTTTTGGGCAACATGGTGTAATCCATGTATAAAAGAAATTCCAAATTTGGTTAACATCAAAGAAGAATTTAAAGATAAACCATTCGAAATCATAAGCATTTGTATTGATAAAAACTCCAAATCTTCTGTTAAAAGCTGGCAACGAATTATTGAGAAATTTAACGGTGATAGTTGGGTTCAGTTATACGATACGGAAGGGAAAGAAACAAGAAGAAAATACAACATTCAACATTTTCCAACTTTGTTATTAATTGATCCATCGGGGGAAATTGTGGAAGCAGGAAATCACTTAAGAGGCGAAAATATTTCTCGCGTTATTAAAGGCTATCTAGGGAATGAATAAAGTTTGGACAGTTGTATTTTTGCTAAGTTGTTTAGTCTTGAATTTAAAGGCTTATTATCAGCAAGAAGTTAAATATGATATTAAAGTTTCTTTAGATGATCAAAAGCACATGCTTCATGCATTTGAAGAGATTGTTTACATCAATAATTCGCCTGATACTTTACGCGAGATTTACATGCATCTTTGGCCTAATGCTTATCAAGCGAATACGGCTTTAGATAAGCAGTTGGTTGAAGATCGCAATACATTGCTGTATTTTGGAGATCAGGCTTATAAAGGTTTTATAGATAGCCTGGATTTTAAGGTAGGTGGTGAAAAAGTAGTCTCCTTAAAATCGGAGCATAAAGACTTAACACATTTTAAATTAAATACAGGTTTATTACCTGGAGATTCAATTGTCATAACAACGCCATTTAGAGTTAAAGTTCCTTATGGTGATGTTTCTCGGTTGGGACATTTGGATGGTTCGTATCAAATTACCCAATGGTATCCAAAGCCTGCTGTTTATGATGGAGAATGGCATGCGATGCCTTATTTGACACAAGGAGAATTTTTCTCTGAGTTTGGTTCTTTTAAAGTAGCGGTTTCTGTGCCTGAAAAACATGTGATTGCTGCTACTGGGAATTTGATTAGTAAATTCAGTAACGATGGGATAAAAACAGAGGTTTATTCATTGAGTGAGATTCATGATTTTGCTTGGTTTACTGATACGAATTGGATTGAAACGGAGAGCGAAGTTACTTTGCCTCATTCGGGACGAAAGGTAAAGACGTATTCGAAGTACAATCCTTCAAATGCATACATCTGGGACGGGTCTGAGAAATATATCGACAGTGCATTATATTATTATAGTTTATGGATCGGAGATTATCCATACGATGTGTGTACTGCTGTAGACGGAGGCTTGACTGCCGGTGCAGGAATGGAATATCCAACGATTACAGTCTTAGGCGGTCAAGTTAATAGAAAGGAATTAGAGGAAGTTGTTTTACATGAAGTAGGACACAACTGGTTTTATGGCGTTTTGGGAACAAATGAGCGTATGAATCCTTGGATGGATGAAGGGATAAATAGTTATTACGAAAGGAGGTTTTACGAAGAAGTTCGATCGGATTTAAGGATCGGTGATTTTTTCCCGATTATTCGAAAAGTGGTAAAGGATTTAACGCCAAAGCAAACGGAGTTTCACCATATGAATCATGACTTTGTAAACACTAGGAATTTAGACTTGCCAATTAATTTACCATCGAATGAATATTCCTCAATTAATTACGGGGCTATTGTTTATTCTAAGGCTGCTATTTCATTTAATTATTTAGAGAAATATTTGGGTAAAAAACTTTTCGATCAGTGTATGCAAAAATACTTTGATGTTTGGAAGTTTAAGCACCCTTCTCCGGAGGATTTAAGAAAGATATTTGTTGATGAGACAGGTAAGAAGTTGAACTGGTTTTTTGATGATTTACTACAAACGAGTTACCCATTAGACTATAAAGTACATTTTGCTGGTTATTCTTTTGATAATAAAAGTTTTGATGTTGTGGTTGCAAACGCTAGCGATATAGCATCTCCAATTGTAATATCAGCTTTAAAAAATGGAAAGGTTGTTAAAACGGCTTGGTACGAAGGCTTTTTTGGTACGAAAAGTTTAAGTTTTCCTAAGGGAGATTATGATGAGGTAGCGATTGATTACTATCATGATATGCCGGAGTTAAACAGAAAGAATAATCGTTATATCTTATTTAGTTTGTTTGGGCGTATAGAGCCTTTAGAGGCAACGTTTTTTTTTAATTTTGAAAAAGATGACAAAACGCAAATTTTCTTTTTGCCAATCGCGGGTATTAATTACCATGATGACTTACAATTAGGAATGGCTGCTTACAACTCTTTAATTAAGGAGAAGAAATTTAGGTTTTTAGTAATGCCGCAGTTCTCTTTTGGAACTCAAAAGCTGGTAGGGTTTGGGCAAGCTGTGTATTCTTTTTATCCAGCGGAATATTTTCAAAAGGTTAACTTGAACCTATCTGTAAGAAGACAAGGACTAGGTTTTGGTGGAGCAATCGGTAAAATTGAGAAAATAGAAGCGAGCACTAACTTTATCCTTCAAAGGCCAAATGATCGTTCGAAAATCCGTTCCAATTTTGAGGCTAAATTAAGTAACGTGTCAGTTGAATTTGACCGTAGAGGTAGTCAGTTTAAAAATTACATAACGTTTGATTATAATTTTGAAAATCAAAGAGAAATTAATCCCTTTGATTTTAACTCCCAACTACAGGCTTTTGATCAAAACTGGAAATTGCAAGGAGAGTTCAACTACAGCTTAACGGTTAATGATAGACTACAATCTATCGACATTCGTGGGTTTGGAGGGTTGTTTTTACAAAATGTAGATGCAGGGACGGAACGTTTTCGTGTAACAGCAGGGAATGGTTCATTGCTAGGGACTTCTGATTTAGAGCAGTTTCTTTATAACACACACGATTATTTATTTGATCAAGCCTTTTTAGGGCGATTCATGACTGATGCTAACTTATTAGGTAGTCAGCAAGTTTATTCAAATGACGGAGGCTTTAAAAGTGGAGTTACTCCTGGCTTGGCAAGTTCTTGGTTAGGAGGATTAAATATCGTAATTCCATTACCAGTTAAGTTTCTCTCGTTTTATACTGATTTTGCTATTTACGATCGTATTTGGGATGATTACATAACAGGAGGGACTTCAGCGCCATTGCTATATGATTATGGTTTACAATTGAATTTGAAGAAAGATTATTTGGAGGTTTATTTCCCATTAGGTTTCTCGGAAAGTATTCAAAGTAACTATGATGTAAACGGAGTGGATTCTTACATGAATAAGATTAAATTCATGTTTAATATAAACGAGATATATACGATCATTCAATAATGGAATCAGGTAAGAAAATATATTTTGCTTCAGACTTTCATTTAGGAGTTCCTAATTATGAAAGTAGTAGAAGGCGGGAGAAGATTTTAGTGGATTGGTTGGATTCTATTAAAGTTGACGCTCAGGAAGTTTATTTAGTAGGAGACTTGTTTGATTTTTGGTTTGAGTATAAATTCACTGTACCAAAAGGTTATGTTCGATTTTTAGGGAAAATAGCAGAGTTGACAGATTCGGGAATTCCAGTTCATTTTTTTACAGGAAATCACGATATGTGGATGTTTAATTATCTACCCCAAGAAATTGGAGTAGAAATTCATCGAGATAATATTACAAGAGATTTTAACGGGAAACGCTTTTATATCGGTCACGGTGATGGATTAGGTCCTGGAGATCGAAAGTATAAGTTTTTAAAAAACTTTTTTGCATCAAAAACTTGTCAATGGTTGTTTGCTCGTATTCATCCTAATTTAGGAATGGGTATCGCAAATATGTGGAGTAAGAACTCCCGAATTGCAAATATAAAAGATGGGGAAGAGTTTTTAGGAGATGAAAACGAATGGTTATATATATACAGCAAAGAGATATTAGAGAAGGAATATTTTGACTACTTTATTTTTGGTCATCGGCATTTAGTATTGGATCTTCCGATAAAAGGAACATCATCTCGGTATGTGAATTTAGGGGAATGGGCAACAGGAAATCCTCACTTTGCTTCCTTTGATGGGGAAAGCTTAACTTTACAATCGGTAAAAAAATAACAACTGTGGAATTAGAAGAAAAATCAGATTTAGTTTTTGGAATTCATCCAATAATAGAAGGGTTAGAGTCGGATAAGACTTTTGATAAGATCCTTATCTTAAATACGCTGAGAACACCTCAGGCAAAAGAAATCATGGCTTTAGCTAGAGAGAAGGGAGTTTCTTTAAATAAAGTTCCTCAACAAAAGCTGGATCGTATTACTCGAAAAAATCATCAGGGAATAATTGGTTTTATTGCGCCTGTTGAATTTCAAAACATTGAAGATATTTTACCAACGCTTTTTGAGCAAGGTAGAAATCCATTTATATTAATTCTTGATCGTGTTTCTGACGTAAGGAATTTTGGAGCTATTGTAAGAACTGCTGAATGCGCTGGAGTTGATGCGATAATTATTCCAAAGAAAGGAGCTGCTCAAATTAATGGTGAGACAATTAAAACGTCTACCGGAGCAATTTTTAATATTCCAATATGTAAAGTACCAGGTATAGAATCTATTATTCCATACATTAAAGATTCAGGGCTTCATTTGGTTGCTTGTACTGAAAAGACGGATGTTGATTATACCGAAGTTGACTATACTGTGCCTATTGCGATTATGATGGGTGGAGAGGAAGCTGGGATAGCAATTTCAAATATTAAAAAATCAGATTCAACGGCAAGATTACCTTTAATGGGTAAAACACAAAGTCTAAATGTATCGGTTGCAGCAGGAATTATTATGTATGAAGCTGTTCGTCAGAGAGGGTAATTTCGCTTTCTCTTTACTTTCCAGTTATTTAGTGGTATCTTTGTTGCCGATTAGGTTAAAATCACCAGGTACCAAGAGTCTTATTTCGAATTTTCTTTGATTGATTCTTGTGGTTGGAAATTATAATTAATTACAGTACAATTATTATTTAGAATATTTATGGGTAGGTCACAAGAAACATTTGGTAAAAAAGAAAGAGAGAAAAAAAGACTTAAAAAGAAGCAGGAGAAGGGGCACCGTAAGGAGCAACGAAAAGCAAATGCAACTGGAGGGGATTTTGAAAACATGCTTGCCTATGTTGATGAGAACGGTCATATCGTTGATACTCCACCGGATCCAACAAAACGTACTAAAATTAAAGCTGAAAACATTAGTTTAGATTATTCTAAAGCTGCTAACGAAGTAGAAGAGGAAACTGAATTAACTGGTAAAGTTTCATTTTTTAACGATTCGAAAGGATACGGGTTTATTAAGGATAAGAATTCTAACGAATCATACTTTGTTCACGTTAACGGAACGGTTGATGAAATTACAGAAGGAGATAAAGTTACTTTTGAACTAGAGAAAGGTCCTAGAGGGTTTAATGCTGTTAAAGTTAAAAAGATTCCATAATTCGAATTTTTTATTCGAAATTAAAAAGGGTTGCTGTTTAGCAACCCTTTTTTTATTCATCTTTTTTAGGAGGTTTGTAGGTTCTTGTCCTACTCTTTGACTTCTTTTTTTCCTTTTCGGATTTTGACTTCTTTTTTTCTTTTTTCTTTTTTTCCTCTTGTTGAAAAGAATCATTATTGCGGGTTTCATTTACGCTATTCATGAAAGAAAACGAAATTCCAGCAGTAAAAATGAAAAGGGCTAAAAATTGTTTGAACTGCTTCATTATTAAATCAACTGTTTATTTGTATTTTTGCGCTTTGTAATCCTAAATTAAACATTGGATTCAAAACGCTCTAAAATAGCAAAAATTATTCCAAAGATATGGCGAAGAATTTTACAAGCAGAGAACAGGATTTTTCTAAATGGTATAACGAGTTGGTGATTAAAGCCGACTTAGCACAAAATTCAGATGTAAGAGGTTGTATGGTTATTAAACCATACGGTTATTCAATCTGGGAAAGTATGCAAGCCGAATTAGATAAGATGTTTAAAGAAACAGGCCATAGTAATGCCTACTTTCCTTTACTGATTCCTAAATCATACTTAAGTAAAGAAGCTGAGCATGTTGAAGGCTTTGCTAAAGAATGTGCCGTTGTTACTCATTATAGATTAAAAAATGATGAAAACGGAGAAGGGCTTATTGTTGATCCAGACGCCAAATTGGAGGAAGAACTAATTATCCGTCCAACGTCAGAAACTATTATTTGGAATACTTACAGAGGGTGGATTCAATCTCACAGAGACTTACCGATTTTAATTAATCAGTGGGCCAACGTAATGCGTTGGGAAATGAGAACGCGAATTTTCTTAAGAACTTCTGAGTTTTTATGGCAAGAAGGACATACTGCTCACGCTACAGAGCAAGAAGCTGTTGATGAGACAAAACAAATGTTGGATGTATATGCTGACTTTTCGGAGAATTATATGGCAGTTCCTGTAATTAAAGGTGTTAAAACAATCAATGAAAGGTTCCCCGGTGCTATTGATACTTATTGTATCGAAGCGTTAATGCAAGATGGGAAAGCACTGCAAGCAGGAACATCACACTTTTTGGGTCAGAAGTTCTCAAAAACATTTGATGTTAAGTTTACAGATACAGATGGAAAGCAAAAATTTGTTTGGGCATCTTCTTGGGGGGTGTCTACTCGATTAATGGGTGCGTTAATAATGAGCCATTCAGATGATGAGGGATTAATTGTTCCTCCAAAATTAGCGCCAATACAAGTTGCAATTATTCCTATTTATAAAGGAGAGGAGCAATTAATAGCTATTTCTGAAAAATTAGCACCCGTTATTCAGGAATTAAAAGATAGGGGTGTTAGGGTTAAATTTGATAATAGAGATAATCAACGTCCAGGTTGGAAATTTGCTCAGTATGAGTTTCAAGGCGTTCCAATTCGATTAGCGTTAGGAAACAGGGATCTTGAGTCTGGTAATATTGAAGTAGCAAGACGTGACGAAAAAACAAAGGAAGTAATTTCTTTTGATGGAGTTGTAGATCATGTTGCTAATTTATTAGTGGAGATTCAAGCAAACCTATTTAATAAAGCTAAAACTTATCGCGATGATCGCATTACTGCAGTTGACTCTTATGAGCAGTTTAAAAGTGTAATTAATGATAAAGGTGGTTTCGTGTCAGCTCATTGGGACGGAACAACTGATACAGAATTAAGGATAAAAGAAGAAACAGCTGCTACAATTAGATGTATCCCATTAGATAATGTTTTAGAGGAAGGTAAATGTATCTTAACGGGTAAGCCATCAACTCAAAGAGTATTGTTTGCAAAGGCATATTAGATGTAAAATTAACTAACTGTTAATCAGGTAGTTAATTTTAAAAATAATATTTTTTCAATTTTAATTTGTTAGAAAAGAAAAAAGATTATACATTTGCAGTCCTTAAAATAATGAGGGACATTTTGGCCCGTTCGTCTAGGGGTTAGGACGCCAGGTTTTCATCCTGGTAACAGGGGTTCGATTCCCCTACGGGCTACTTGGACAATAAAAAGAGGTTCGCCTCTTTTTTTTAATTTAAAAATATTATGGCAAATAACGCTTCAGCAAAAAAGAGAATTAGACAATCTGAAAAGAGAAAAGAGTCTAATAAGTACTACCATAAAACTATGCGTAATGCTATCAGAAATATTAAAGGTTTAGAGGACAAAAAAGAAGCTGAAGGAGCTTTAGCTAAAGTTGTTTCTTTAATCGATAAAGTTTCCAAAAGAAATATTATCCACAAAAACAAAGCATCTAACTTAAAAAGTCAAGTTACTAAGTCTGTTGCTGCAATAGCATAAGGATTTAATAAAACAAATTTATTAAAAGGTTATCCAGTTTGGATAACCTTTTTTGTGTTTAATCATTTTAAATTAAAATTTTAAATTACTTCGTCTTAATGCTTCTAGTTTTGTTGTATGGAAATAAGTAATTCTATTAAAAACTGGAATTTAGATGATCGTCCTCGTGAGAAATTAATAAATAAAGGTGCTTCGGTTTTAAGTAACGCGGAACTGATGGCTATTATTTTAGGAAGTGGAAGTAGAAGTGAATCAGCAGTTGACTTAGCGAAAAGAATTTTGCAGAAAGCAGATAACAACTTTGCTAAGTTAAGTCGAATGCAGATTGAAGACTTTAAACAGTTTAAAGGGGTTGGGGAAGCTAAGGCGGTGAGTTTATCGGCAACGTTTGAATTTGCAAGGCGAAGAAAGGAAGAAGTTGATGTGGTAACTAAGATTGGAGCGAGTTCGGATATTTTTAAAGAAATGAAGTCAAATCTATCAGATTTGAATCATGAAGAGTTTTGGGTTGTTTTTTTAAATCGAGGAAATCGGATTATCAAAAAGGAACGAATTAGTTCTGGAGGAATAACAGGAACAGTAGTAGATAATAAAATAATCCTAAAAAAAGCGCTGCTTCATTTAGCTTCATCTGTTATTTTAGTCCATAACCATCCATCGGGAAATTTAAAACCAAGTCCACAAGACCATAAAGTGACTCAAAAGATTAAATCAGCATGCGAATTGTTAGAAATTAATTTGTTAGATCACCTTATTATAGCAGGAAATTCTTATTATAGCTTTGCAGACGAATTAGAGCTTTAATGAAGAAAATTTTGACGGTTATTGGACCACGTCCTCAAGTTATAAAATCAGCTGCGATAACGAGAGTTGTGCGTGATGATTTTAGAGGAGAACTTGAGGAAGTAGTTGTGCATACAGGCCAGCATTTCGATGCCAATATGAGTAGCGACTTTTATGCTGAAATGTTTTTACCAATTCCTAGGTATCAATTTGAAATTGACGATTCAGAACCGTTGCCAATAAATCAAATGATTCAAAATATTCAGGCCGCTGTTCAGAAAGAATCTCCTGATGCATTACTTGTTTACGGAGATACTAATTCTACATTAGCAGGTACGATCTCTGCCATAATTGAAGACATTCCTTTAATTCATGTTGAAGCAGGAATGCGATCGTTTAATATGTTAATGCCTGAGGAAGGTAATCGAATATTAACGGACCATTCGAGTGACTTATTATTTTCTCCTACAAAGATTGGTGTATTAAATTTAAAGAAGGAAAAAATCAACTCAGATAAAGTGAAATATTGTGGAGACGTAATGTTTGATAACAGCTTGTTTTACGAAGCGAAAGCACGTGAGCAATCAACTATCTTAACAAGGTATAATCTAAAATACAATGAGTTTAATTTATTTACGTGCCATAGAGGAAGTAATACTGATGATGCTGTAAAGTTGAGAGCTATTATTGAAGGAGTTATAGATATTAAGCTTAAATCAGGGAATGAGATTGTATTCCCGATGCATCCAAGAACTGAAAAGATGATTTTAAAGTTTTTTGGACCGTATTATTTAGACCAATTAAAATCTGAAATATTAGTAATACCACCTGCATCTTATTTGGATATAATAATGTTAGAGTGTAATTCTAATATTGTAATTACTGATTCTGGTGGTATTCAAAAGGAAGCTTATTTTTTCAAGAAAAAATCATTGATTTTGAGGGAAGAAACAGAATGGGGTGAAATCTTGGATAATCAAGCCGCTATTTTATTCAAAGTAAATGAAGGTTCTTTGATTCAGGCATATGATAAAGTACAAAAACTTAATCCTAATTTTAAGGATATATATGGAGATGGTAAGGCAGGAGAGTTTATTTGTAATGAGATTTTAGAGTTGTTAAAATGATATATGTTTTTACCCATAAAATAACAAGTAGAGTTAAATATGCATTTAATCTTGTGTTTAAAGATGTAATGCAAACAGACTATAAGTTAATTTCTGATCGAAAGGAATTTGAAGCTGTTGAAGGTGTGAAGATTGCTTACACTATTAACCCTATTGATAATGCTTTTTTTATAAGGAGTAAGCCTCTTTTATTTGAAAATGGAATTAGTGATCAAGAGATTAATGTTATTCCATTTGATCGAACAAAAGCTTTTTTTGGGGTAGGTGGGAATAGTATGTTTCCCTTTGATATATTTGCTGCTTCGTTTTATTTGGCGGCGCGATATGAAGAGTATTTACCACATAAGAAAGATGTATACAATCGGTTTGATGCACCGCAAAGTTTAGCTTTCAATGAAGGAATTTTACATCAGCCTGTAATTAATATTTGGATTTCAAAATTCACGGATTTATTAAAGGAGCTCTATCCTGGATTTACTATGCCAGAGCGAAAGTATAAGTTTATAACCACGATTGATGTAGATAACGCTTATGCTTATTTGGAAAAAGGATTTGTACGTTCGTTAATGGGCTACGGTAAATCTATTTTAACATTCGATTATAAAGGCTTTAAAAATAGAACTAAAACTCTTTTGGGGTTACAAAAAGATCCATACGACACATTTGAGTATCAAGAAAACTTGGTTAAGAATCAAAACTTAACCTTCATTTACTTCTTCCTTTTGGGAGATTACGGAATGAATGATAAAAACATTCCAGTAAGCAGCAGGAGATTTCAATCGTTAATTAAATCAATTTCCGATCATTCAAAGATTGGAATTCATCCCTCTTTTGCTTCTAATTATAACTTCAGAAAACTAGAAAAGGAAGTGACTCGATTAAGTAATGTAATAAACCGAGAGATTTGGAGAAGTCGTCAACACTTTTTGAAGTTGGTATTGCCTGATACTTATCGTAATTTAATAGAATTGGATATTACGGATGATTTTACAATGGGTTATGCTTCTAATTATGGTTTTAGAGCGGGCTTGTGTACACCATTTTATTTTTATGATTTGGATTTGGAAGTTGAAACAAACTTAAAGATTCATCCTTTTGCCATAATGGAGGGTACTTTGAAATATTACATGGAAATAGATTCTAAAGCTGCAATTCCTCATTTCAAACGATTGATTGATGAAGTTAGGATGGTAAATGGTGAGTTTATTTCGCTTTGGCATAACGACAGTTTGAACAACAGCGATTTATGGAAAGGATGGAAAGCTGTTTTTGAAGAGATGATTGCATACGGTAAAGAATGAAATTACTAAAAAAGAGAGATATTGATACTGAGAAATGGAATGCTTGTATTGCAAGTTCCGATAACCCTCTAATATATGGGTTGATAGCTTACTTGGATATCGTGGCAAAAGACTGGCAGGGCTTAGTTTGGGAGGATAACAATAAATATGTGGCCGTGTTCCCTTTGCCTATTCGAGTTAGGTATGGATTAAAATATGTTTATCCACCATTTTTTATTCAACAATTAGGACTTTTCACAAGAGGAAATAATCGGGATGAATTAGAGAAAGAGGCTTTTGATTTTTTAAATGGAAAAATAAATTTTATTGAACTTTATGTTAAAGGCGGAGGAATCATAGGGACTAAACGAAGGAATTGTACTCTTTTATTGAACAACTCTTATGACTCTTTAAGGTTGAATTACTCTTCCAATCATAAAAGAAATCTAAAAAAAGCACATAAGGCAAATCTTACGGTTGAGTGCAGGGTTAATATAAGTGAAATCGTAAATCTATTTAGATTGGATAAAGGAGCCCATCTTGATACATTACAAAACCAAGATTATAAAAACTTACAAAATATAGCAATTGAAATAGAATCAGAGTGCTATGGAGTTTATAGCGATGGAAAGCTTATTTGTGGTGGTTTGTTTCTGAAATTTAAAGATCGAATAACATTTTTGTTTTCGGGTAACTCAGAGGAAGGGAAAAACAAAGGGGCTTTGTTTTTTTTATTAGATCATTTAATATCTATTAATGCCAATAAACAAATAATTTTTGATTTTGAAGGAAGTGAAAATGATGGTTTGCGGAGATTCTATCTTGGCTTTGGAGGAGAGCTTGAAATTTATAGATTTATCAGAGTGAATAAACTCAAATTCCCGTTTTCATTATTCAAGAAATAATACCCTTCTATTGATCATTGTTTAGTTAATACAAAACCTTTAAAACGATCGCATAATTAACATTTGATTCTTTAACTTGCACATTAGTAAAAAGAAAGAATATGTCTGTACAATTACCTTCAAAATGGATTAACCGAGAAATTAGTTGGTTAAGTTTTAATGAAAGAGTTTTACAAGAAGCCGAGGATGCTACTAACCCTACTATTGAGCGATTAAAATTCTTAGGAATCTTCTCTAATAATAGAGATGAGTTTTTCAGGGTAAGAGTCGCTAATATCAAAAAAGTAGCAGAAATAAAAGGGAAAGCTAAGCTTTCATCTGGTGAGAATCCAAAGGTTATTCTTGATAATATATTAAAGCAGGTCTTAAAACAACAGGTTCGATTTGACAAGGCTTATAAAAACCTGATTAATGAGTTGAAAAAGGAAAATATTTTCTTTGTCAATGAATTTCAAATTGCTGGGGAACAACAACAATTTGCTAAAGATTATTTTTCGGATAAAGTAAGAACGAATTTAGTTCCAATTTTGATTGATAAAAAGAAGCCTTTTCCATTTATGAAAGATGCTTCTACTTATATGTGCATCAAAATGTACAATAAGGATAAGAAGAGTACTAAAGTAGAATACGCCTTATTAGAAATTCCTTCCGATAGAGTAAATAGAATTGTTATACTTCCTAGTATCGAAAAAAAGAAGTATTTGATGATGTTAGATGACATTATTCGATACAATCTGCCATCGGTGTTTTCGATTTTTAATTACGATACAATTGAAGGGTATAATATTAAATTAACTAGAGATGCTGGTCTTGAAATAGATGAAGATTTATCTAAAAGTATTGTTGACAAACTAACACAAAGCGTAAAAGACAGAAGGGTTGGTGAGTTAGTTCGGTTTGTTTATGATGGAGATATGCCTGAAGATATGAAGGCTTTAATTGTCAAGAAGATGAAGCTTCAAAAGAGTGATAACTTAATCCCAGGAGGTCGTTATCATAACTTTAAAGACTTTATAGCATTTCCCGAAATAGGCTCTTCAAAGTTGCTTAATCCAAGTTTGCCTGCTTTACCTCAAAAAGATTTAGAGGGCGTATCTAGTATTATGGATGTGATAAAGAAAAAGGATGTAGTGTGTTTTTATCCTTTTCAGAAGTTTGATTACGTAATTGATTTTTTACGTCAGGCTGCTATTGACCCTAATGTCACGACCATTAAGATTAATATTTATAGAGTAGCTAGTAATTCAAGAATCATAAATGCATTAATTAATGCTGTTAAAAACGGAAAAGATGTTACCGTATTAATTGAATTGCGGGCAAGATTTGATGAGCGAAATAATATTAAGTGGAGTAAGATTTTAGAAGATGAAGGTGTGAAGGTTCATTTTGGTTTACCCGGATTAAAAATCCATAGTAAATTAATTATGGTAAAACGTTTGGAAGGTCGATCGGAAAAAACATATGTGCATGTTGGCACAGGGAACTTCCATGAAAAGACGGCTAAAATTTACTCGGACGCTTCATTATTGACTTCGGATAAAAGAATTGCGAATGACATTGAGAAGGTGTTTGAATTAATAGAACGTCCTTACATTAATAAGCGATTTACAAATATTATTATTTCACCTTACAACACGAGATCTAGGTTTTCAACCTTGATTGAAGGCGAAATTAAAAATGCTAAAAAAGGATTAAAAGCTAAAATTATTATAAAACTAAACAACTTTAATGATCCCGAATTAATCAATAAACTTTACGAGGCTTCTTGTGAAGGTGTTGAGGTTAAATTGATCATTAGAGGGATTTGTACTTTGGTACCCGGAGTAAAAGATCTAAGCGAAAATATAGAAGTAATTAGTATAATCGATCGTTATTTAGAGCACATTAGAATGTTTAACTTTCATAATGCTGGAGACGACTTATTTTTTATTGGTTCAGCCGATTGGTTGGGCAGAAACTTAGATAAAAGAGTTGAAGTAACTACTCCGATTTATGATAAGGACATTAAGGCTCAAATGAGAGAGTTTTTAGGGTTACAATTAAAAGATAATGTTAAGGCTAGGATAATTGATGAGAAAGGTCGAAATAAATACGTTGTTAAAAAGACAAAGAAAGTTCGTTCTCAAATGGCCCAATATGACTACTTTAAATCATTACTGGATAACTAATGTTCAAAAAAATAATTAGTTGGATTTTATTAATTATTATTCCGGTTACTTTAATAATTGGAATAATAGCAGTTGTTGAACTATACTGTGGATATTCTTATTATAAATATCGAGATACCTTAAAAAATGAACTAAATGCGATTCGTTTGAGGGAGCCTTTTCATAACCAAAATAATTCAGGTTTTCATCATGGTGAAAAGTTCCTTTTTAGAACTGATTCAGAGGGTTATATTCTGCCTTATAGAAACATAGATTCTTCCAATCATACAGTAGCTTTTATTGGAGGATCAACAACCGAATGTCACGTTGTTGATGAGAACATAAGAGTTCATAGATCTGTAGAGCGTATTTTAAACGCTAAAGGAAAGCGAGTCACTTGTTTAAATATAGGGAACAGTGGTAATCATTCGATGCATTCGTTAAATATTTTAGCGAATAAAGTAATGAAGCATAGCCCTGAGGTTGTGGTGGTGAATCATAACGTAAATGATTTAAGTATTTTACTAAATACAGGAACCTATTTTAATAAGCATCCGCAACGTTCATTATTACTAGAGAACTCGGAAAGCTTATATGCGTATAAAGTTGGTTTACCTAAAAACAAATTTATAAGGACTTTCATTCCTTATATTTCATTGGTTCTACTACCAACTACTTTTGATGGTGAACGTTTAATTGAGCAGGATGAGTTTCCTTCTGGCCCAATTAGTTTTGACTTGACAAAACAATTTTTAAAAAATGAGTTCAGAAAAAGTATTACAGGGCTTATTGCTTACGCAAAGGCTTGGCAAGTAAAGCCTATATTAATGACGCAAGGGAGTTGCTTTTCTTATGGGATAAAAAATATTGATAGATATGATGGTTATGATTTAGTGTTGTTACATCAAGAATTTAATAAAGTAATAAGAGAGGTGGCTATACGTGAAGAGGTTGAGTTAGTAGATGCTGAACTTTTAATGAAAGGCAATAAAGCTTATTTTTTTGACTCCGTCCACTATACTGATTCAGGTTCTGTTTTTATATCAAAATATATTTCTAAGAGTATTCAAAAACTAATTGAGAATTGAAGGTATTAGGGATATCGGCACTTTATCACGATTCGGCGGCTTCAATTTTAATTGATGGCGAAATAATCGCGGCGGCTCAAGAGGAACGATTTACTAGGGTGAAACAAGATGCCTCATTTCCGTTAAACGCGATTCAATTCTGTTTGGCTGAAGCTGAAATTCAATTGAATGAATTGGATGCTGTAGTGTTTTATGATAAACCTTTATTGAAGTTTGAGCGCTTATTAGAAACTTACTTTTATTATGCCCCAAAAGGAATACTTTCGTTTGTGAAGTCAATGCCTGTATGGATTAACGAGAAAATGTTTTTCAAAAAGCTACTTAAAGAGTCATTTAAAAAACTCGGAGAATTAGATTGGAATAAAACCAAACTATTATTTCCTGAACACCATTTGTCACATGCTGCAAGTGCTTTTTTTCCTTCTCGGTTTGATGAGGCTGCAATTTTAACAATTGATGGAGTAGGAGAGTGGGCAACAGTATCGATTTCTAAAGGAAGTGGAAACAATATTAAAGTTTTAAAAGAAATTAATTTTCCAAATTCCTTAGGATTACTCTATTCTTCTTTCACTTATTTTTTAGGATTTAAGGTCAATAGTGGCGAGTATAAGTTGATGGGAATGGCTCCTTATGGAGATTTGAATAGTAAGGAAGTTGACAATTTCATGTCAATTATAAAAAAGGAATTAATAACACTTTTTCCCGATGGATCATTTAGATTAAATCAACGTTATTTTAACTATGCTACGGGTTTAAGAATGGTGAAAGATAAGAAGTGGCAGAGGTTGTTTGGGATTAAAAAACGACAAGCAGAATCTGAAATTTCTCAACAGCATTGTAATTTAGCAATAGCAATACAAAAAGTGACAGAAGAGGTTGTTTTACTTTTAGCAAAAGAGGCCAAAAGATTAACGGGTCTCGATAGTATATGTCTTGCTGGAGGGGTAGCGTTAAATTGTGTTTCTAATGGGTTTTTACAAAGATCTGGTGTTTTTTCAGAAATGTATATTCAACCAGCTTCAGGTGACGCAGGTGGAGCATTAGGTGCTGCATTAGTGGGTCATTATATATATTTCAATAAGGAACGGTCTGTTGCTGAAGTTAAATATGATAGGATGAAGGGGTCTTTTTTAGGTCCATCTTTTTCGAATAAAGAGGTTAAAGATGAGCTGATTAAAAGGGAAGCTGTATTTACGGAGTATGAAGACGTTGAATCTTTAGTAAGAGAAACAGCGAAACTAATCGATAAAGGTAAGGTCATTGGATGGTTTCAAGGGAAGATGGAGTTTGGACCAAGAGCTTTGGGCAATCGTAGTATTATTGGTGATCCACGGAATATGCAAATGCAGCGAAAAATTAATTTGAAAATTAAATATAGAGAAGGTTTTAGACCATTTGCACCGTCTGTCTTAGAGGAGGATGTCTCTATTTGTTTCGATTATAAAGGGAAGTCTCCATACATGTTAGAAGTCCATTATTTAAAACCCGAACATAAAGTTGCCTCCAATTTAATTTCTGGTCATACGACATTAAAAGAGAGGTTGGACAGTAAGAAATGTACCTTTCCTGCTATAACGCATGTTGATGATTCAGCAAGGATTCAAACGGTATCTAAAGAAAAAAGTCAGCGGTATTGGAAGCTTATAAATGCATTTAAGTCTTTAACTGGTTGTCCTATGGTGGTTAACACTAGCTTTAATGTTAGAGGGGAACCAATTGTTTCTAAACCTTTTGATGCTTACCGTTGTTTTATGGAAACTGAAATGGATGTATTAGTCATAGGAGACTTTTTAATGCATAAAGATGACCAACCTGAATGGAAGTCTTTGAATTCTAAAAAGTTTAAATTAGATTAGACATATGAGTGCAGTAAAAGATTTTTGGATGTTTATGAAAGAGCGTAAGAAGTTTTGGCTCGCTCCAGTAATTATTGTTTTTTTATTACTTGGCTTTGCAATTGCATTCGCAAGTACTTCATCAGCTGGTGCGTTTGTTTATACGTTGTTTTAATGAAGCTAGATATTGATTTTCAGAAAAAAAGAATTGAGACGGTATTAACGATCTCAGCGGGGTTCCTTCTGATAGGAGCTTGGCAAAGTTGGAGTGCTGATGAAATAGTTTATTGGCCACTTTATATTATTGCTCCAACGTTGATATTAGGATTAAGTATTAAACCAATTGGTGTTTTAATTACAAAATTTTGGTTTAAGCTCTCTGAAATAATGGGTTTTGTTTCCTCTAAAATTATACTCTCTTTACTCTATTACCTTTTTATTACTCCCTATTCATTTATCGTAGGACTCTTTAATAAAGACAAGTTTCGATTAACAAAAGCAAAAAGTACTTTCGTTACAAGGGATAAGGTTTATGAAGCAAAAGATTTAGAGAATCCTTGGTAATAATTCCTCATAGTACTTGACAAAAAGTAAAAAGGCGAATACGAATGGTGATGCGATTAATAATCCATCAAATCGATCTAGAATACCTCCGTGACCAGGCATTATTTTACCCGAATCTTTAACATTCATACTTCTTTTAAATAAGCTTTCTGCTAAATCTCCCATAGATCCGAAAACAGATATAATTAAGCCGATAGAAGCCCATTTCCATAAAGGTAGAGTCGTAAAGAACATTGCGCATACAATTGCGATTCCAATAGCTAAGACGGCTCCTCCGACACTTCCTTCCCACGTTTTGTTGGGGGATATTCTTTCGAATAACTTATGTTTTCCAAAAGCCTTTCCTGATAGATAAGCACCGGTGTCGTTACTCCACAATATAAAGTAGAAACCTAAAATTAATTCACTTGAGAAGTTTTCAGATGTATTATTTGGAAACATTGAGTTAGACAGTATTAACAGTCCAAAAGGTAATGCAACATAAATTAAAGGGAATATTGTTTGAGCAATATTTGAAAACGGATTTGGTTTGTTATTGTATAACTCAATTAATGGAGTTGCAAAAACTGAAAATATCAATGCCCCAATAAAAGTATCTGGGTCTAAGCCTAGAACACTTTTGGAAGTAAGTGCTAGGAATGTAAAAGCACTTAGTATTAAGCCAAGAGTTATATTAGGTTGGAAATCTGAATTTTTAGACAGGATGCTCAGATATTCCCAAGTTCCAATTAGCACAAAAATAAAGTAAAGTCCAAATAAAGAAAACGGGCTCAGATATGAGCTGAAAATTAATACAGCGACAAATACCGTACCCGTTAATGCTCTTGTCAACATAATTAAACTATGCTATTTTTTGATTCATCTTCTGTGTTAGTTTCGCTAGATGTTTTATCCTCTGTTTCCGACTCCTCAGCTACAGTTTCTGCAGGAGCTTCTTGTTCAGTCTCACTAGAAGCTTCGCTTTCAGGAGTGACAGTTTCTGCTTCCTCTACTTCTGCAGAACCAGGTCTTCTACCAAAAATCCTTTCAAGATCTTCTTTGAAAATAACTTCTTTTTCTAATAATGCTTCAGCAAGTAAGGTTAACTTTTCTTTGTTTTCGGAAAGAACTTCTTTCGCTTTGATATATGCTTCTTCAATGATTTTACTAATCTCTTGATCTATTATCTGAGCAGTAGCCTCACTATAAGGTTTACCGAACGAGTATTCACTTTGACCAGAAGAATCATAATAAGAGATATTACCAATCTTATCATTTAATCCATATATCGTTACAATAGATTGAGCTTGCTTAGTAACTTTTTCTAAGTCACTTAAAGCCCCTGTAGAAATCTCTCCAAAGATGATTTCCTCTGCAGCTCTTCCTCCAAGTGTTGCACACATTTCATGGAACATTTGATCCTTCGTTGTGATTTGACGTTCTTCAGGTAAATACCATGCAGCACCTAAAGATTTTCCTCTTGGAACAATCGTAACCTTAATAAGTGGAGCGGCATGCTCCATCATCCATCCAACTGTAGCATGACCAGCTTCGTGAAAAGCAATGGTTTTCTTTTCGTTTGGCTTTATGATTTTATTCTTTTTCTCTAAACCTCCAATAACTCTATCTATTGCAGCTAAGAAATCATCTTTCGATACAGAACTTTTATCAGTTCTAGCGGCAAATAATGCTGCTTCATTACAAATGTTTGCTATGTCAGCTCCAGAGAAACCAGGAGTTTGACCTGCTAAGAAATCGGCTTTAACAGTGTCGTCAGTCTTGATGGGCTTTAAATGAACAGCGAAAATTGCTTTACGCTCATTCAAATCTGGCATATCAACATAAATCTGTCTATCGAAACGACCTGGTCTTAATAATGCCTTGTCTAAAATGTCAGCACGGTTAGTTGCTGCTAAAACGATAACCCCGCTATTTGAACCAAACCCATCCATTTCAGTAAGCATTTGGTTAA
Source organism: uncultured Flavobacteriales bacterium (assembly GCA_905182585.1). GTDB lineage: Bacteria > Bacteroidota > Bacteroidia > Flavobacteriales_C. The sequence continues at coordinate 40,215 of CAJJCC010000017.1, read as the reverse complement.
GCGTGTTTTCTCTTTCGTCGTTTGATTGTTGAGCTGGATTTTTACCTCTTGCTCTACCAATCGCATCAATCTCATCAATAAAGATGATGCAGGGTGCTTTTTCTTTTGCTTGTTTAAACAAGTCACGAACTCTAGAAGCTCCAACTCCAACAAACATTTCTACAAAATCAGATCCTGATAATGAGAAGAAAGGAACTTTAGCTTCTCCAGCAACAGCTTTAGCTATTAATGTTTTACCTGTTCCTGGAGGACCCACTAATAAAGCTCCTTTTGGTATTTTAGCGCCTAGTACAGTATACTTTTTAGGGTTTTTGAGGAAATCTACGATTTCCATAACTTCTTCTTTTGCCTCTTCTAATCCAGCAACATCTTTGAAGCTTACATCTACGTTCGTATCCTTTTCGAAAAGTTTAGCCTTAGATTTTCCAATATTGAAAATCTGACCACCAGGTCCACCGCTTCCGCCACCCATTCTTTTCATCATAAACATCCAAATCCCGATGATTAATCCAAAGAATAAAATGTAGCTAAGAATTCCGTCCCACATAGACGGCTGTTTGTTTTTTTCAATGATGGTGAAATTGTCCCCGTTGTCTGGTCGGTTTTTGGCAAGTTCTTTCATTTGCTCTTTCGAATCACCAGTATCTAAAATGTCAAACTGATAATACCCACCATTCTTTAGCTTTTGATTGTGCGGAGTTTTAGACATTAAAGAATCAAAAATGAAAGCTTCACAATAAGCATAGTCACCTTCTTTTATAATTACCACTTTTCTTATGTCACCATTCTCAACATACTCATATCCTTCGTCTGAGCTAATTTTAGATGGGCTATTAAACATTTCAAAAAATTGAAAACTTAATAATAATCCCCCGATCACAACATAAATCCACCAGATTGGGATTATTTTTGTCGATTTTGGGCCTTTACCCGTTGGTTTTTTATCGCTCATAATTAATAGTCGTCTTCTATTACAGTTGTTTCGGCATCTGCCCACAACCCTTCTATGTTATAAAAATCTCTTGCTTCTCTTTGAAATACATGTACAACAACAGATGAGAAATCAACTAAGACCCATTCTCCATTGGTATATCCTTCTTTTTTCCAAGCGTATTCTCCTAGTACCTCTTTTGCTTCTTTCTCTACAGATCCAGCTGTAGCGGAAACATGAGTTCGAGAAGTACCATGGCAAACAATCATATATTTACAGATAGCATTTTCTAAATTTTCTAGATTCAAAATATGGATATCTCTAGCCTTATTGTTTTTTAATCCTTCTAATATAACTTCAAGTAACTTTTCTGTTGATGTATTCACGTTTTTATTGTCTTTTCTGCAAAATAATATTGGCACAAAAGTAACTAAATTCTACCACTTAAAATGTGAAAAACATTACAAAATGGGATATTTAGATGAGGCGTGGAAGATTACCTTTATAAGCGCATGATTTACATTGGTAAAAATAGGATTCATTATTCTGAAATTGATTCCACAAATTCGGAACTAAAAAGGCTTTTCTCGACTGAAGAAATTGTAGAAGGAACACTTTTGACTACTAATTTTCAATCGTCAGGACAAGGTCAAAGAGGTAAAGGCTGGGAAAGCGCTTTAGGAGCTAACTTTTTAGGAACCTATTTATTGACTCCTAATATTAATCCGAGAGAAGTGTTTATTTTGAATATTATTGCGAGCCTTGCTGTAAAAGAGACAATAACTGAATTAACGCAATTAGAGGTAAGTATTAAATGGCCAAATGATATTGTTGTTAATGGCGCTAAAATTGCAGGAATTTTAGTCGATAATAAAATATTAGCGAGTAAAGTTGTTGCTAGTTTTATCGGGATTGGTTTAAATTTGAATCAATTAAAATTCAGTAATTTCTCTAGATCGGCAACTTCAGTACGTAAATTAATTGATAAAAAGGTCGAAATTGAAGCTGTTGTTGAAAAACTGAATTTCCATATTCAACAATTTTATTCATTGTATAAGTTAAAAGGTTTCGAAACATTAAATTTCCTTTATCACCAAGATCTTTATTTAAAAGGAGATAAGCACTTGTACGAAGTGGAAACAGGAATAAAGGAATTTATCCTTCAATCTGTAAGTAAAGAAGGTCGTCTTCAGTTATTTAATCACTCTGGAGAGATAGAGGTATTTGGTATAAAGGAGATTACTTTTTTGAAGTAGGTCTAATTGAACTTTGTTTCAAGATTACTAGAAATTGCTTTTATCCAGGTATTCATTTTTTTTTCAAGTGTAAAATCAACAACTGGAGATGTATCCGTTTCAGCATGCAGAATTATAGAGCTACCTTCATTTTCATCACTAACATCAAATCTTATAGCTGTAGAAAACTCAACATCTTTTGTAGACTCAATTAATAGATAATCTTCTGTGATTTTCGAGATAACAAAATTAAAACGAGCGGCCCATTTAATAATAAAGGTGATTAAGTCACCTTCTACTTTTAAATGACGAGTTTTCTTGTAAGAAATTATTTCAGCCATTTTATTCGGATCGCTTAGAAAGTTAAAAAGCTCTTTAGAAGAGCTTTTTAAAATTATTTTTTCTGTTGAAATATAGATCATTATAAAGATGGTGTCCAACTTGCTGGATCAAATCTCCAGGTTTTAATCAATTCTACATCATTTTCTGTGATGTATCCTGAAGAAACAGCTTGTTTAACTAAGGCATCATAATCAGATAATGTGATTAGTTCGCAATTAGCGTCTTTAAAGTTGTTGTAAGACAGTTGGAAGTTATAAGTAAAGATAGCAGCCATCCCTAAAACAGTAGCTCCTGTTTCTTTTAATGCAGCAACTGCTTTTAAGCTACTTCCTCCAGTTGAAATTAAATCTTCAATAACAACAACTCTTTGTCCTGACTCGACTTTACCTTCGATTAGGTTACCTAAGCCATGTGCTTTTGCTTCAGATCGAACGTATGCGAATGGAACTCCTAATTCTTCAGCAACTAATGCTCCTTGAGCTACAGCTCCAGTTGCAACGCCTACAATTACATCTGGCATTCCGTATTTTTCAACAATAGCTTTTGCTAATTCTTGGCGGATGTAAGTTCTAATTGGAGGAAATGACAACGTAATACGGTTATCACAGTAAATAGGGGATTTCCACCCAGAAGCCCAAGTGAATGGAGTTTTTGGTTGTAATTTAATCGCCTTTGCTTGTAGTAAATATTCTGCTACTTTTGCGGCAGTATCCAGATTCAAAATCATAGTGCAAATGTATAAAGTTTTTATTTACGACAAACCAGTTTTAATTGACAAAAGATCAAAAAAGAATGGAAGTTATGAACAGTTAAATTCAGTAGGTAATGTTACTGATCTTATATCTCTTTTGGAACATAATGAAATAGAGGGAGTTGAGGTTATTTGTGAGGATCCAAAAAAAGAATGGAAGCTTTTTAAGGCACATTTTAAATTTATCATTGCTGCAGGCGGTACCGTTTTTAACGATCGTAAAGAATTATTGGTGATCTATCGTCTCGGTAAGTGGGACTTACCAAAAGGGAAACTCGAAAAAGGTGAAGATATTCCAACATGTGCGATAAGAGAAGTAGAGGAAGAGTGTAATGTTAATGGTTTGGAAATAATTAAAGAAGTGGCTAGTACATTTCATTGTTATACTACAAGAAAAGGAAAATGGGCATTAAAACGTACATATTGGTATGAAATGAACACCCATTACATGGGTGAGCTAATACCTCAGGTTGAAGAAGGCATAGAAAGAGTTGAATGGGTTAACAAAGACAACATAGAAAGCTTGAAAATGAATACTTACAAATCACTTATTGATGTTTTGGATAGCATAGATTAAAGCCTTGCTAGAATAAAATTTGTTTAAAAATAACTTTAGCTCTTCTGTTTTTGATTTAATACTAATCTTACTTCGACTTCTTTTTGGAAGTTCTTTGAATGAACTTTTTGCCTTAGTCAGTTTTACCCGTTTTTTTTAAAGTTTGAAACGAACTGGAGGATTCTAGGACTTGTTTTAATTCAATTAATTTGACAAATTAATATAGTATTTGATTTTTCGGAGAATGGTTGTTAAATCTCATTATATTTCTCTTTGTAATTTTTATTAAAAAAATACAAAATGTGATTTCTACTTAATTTTTTTATTTACGTGGAAAAACAATTACATCCTATCGGATGCGCTAAATAATGGGGATTAAAAAGGATAGAGGAACAATTTAAGGATAGGTTATTTTTTTAACTAAATATAAGTCAGGCAGTTGTGTTTATTTCGGTAGATTATTTTTAATAAACATATTGTGCTATTGCCTTTTGAAAGCACCAACTATTTGTCCAACGAAACCCTTTGGATAAAGTTCATCTTTATTAAATCCCAACTCTATTTTTTCACCGTCAGAGGGGATGAACTTAGTGTTGAAGATATAATCCCAAACAGATAGCGTTAAACCAAAATTAACACCATCTTGGTGAGTTTTAGGTAGTGTTTTTACATGATGCCAAATATGCATTTGAGGAGAATTGAACACATACTTTAAAGGTCCAAGTGGTATATTGATGTTTGCATGATTAAAATGGCCCCAAGTGATTGTGAATAAGTGTAAATAAAAAAAGTCTTCGATTCCAAAGCCCATAAAAAAGAGAGGTATAAAAGTAATTGATTTATAGATGATTGACTCCATCCAATGAAACCTTAAGTGTGCAGCAAAGCCCATTTGCTTTACTGAGTGATGAACTTTATGGAAACGCCATAAAAAAGGTGTTTTATGAAGTAATCTGTGAATGTTCCAGTGCGTAAAGTCTTGGATTGTTAGCATCAATCCGAACTGTATCCATACGGGCCATTTCTCAACAGATATAACAAGTTTATCAATGTGTAAGAAGTGAGCCGTTCTTGAGAAAGAAATTGAAGAAAACTCTCCCAATCCCGCAAATAGAACAAGGTAGAACAGAAAGAAATTAAAATACATGTAAAAAAAATCTAGCCAAAAATCTTTTCTGAAAATAGGTTGTTTCTTTCTCCATGGAAGCAAAATTTCTAGTGTGAAAAAAATAATGGAGATAATAGCTAGAAACCAAAAGTAGTTACCATATAGTGATCCTGACTCAATTGTTACCTGCCCGATAAGCCAATTAAAATAATCCAATGTAGGTGAAAAGTAAGTTTCTAATACATTCACAGTCTTAAATATTTTTAATAAACAGCAAACGTTTTGTTAGATCTGTTACAATGTATAAAAAAAATATGTTCTTTTTACAGGTTTTACACAGTTATGAAATTGACCTGATACGCTCAACGATTCATAGATAATATGGTAATGTCAAAATTTATTCAATAACAATCCTAAAAAAAGCTTTGAAAAACCAAATTTACCTCTATCTTTGCACGAAATTTTAGCGATCAGAAATGATGTTATACGTGAAGAATATATCCAGAATTATAACAGTTGCATTAATTGCATTGTTATCCCTTATACCAAGTAATGCCTCTGCGACAATAGTTGAAGGGACAGTTAACTCATCTAAGGAATTAAATGATTTTATTACGCATCACGTAAAGGATGCGCATTCTTGGCACATCTGGGGTGAAAATAAAACTCAGGTTAATGCTGATGGGACTGTTGATGTATTATCATCTACAGCTATACATATTGGACTTCCTATTCTCCTTATCGATAATGGCTTGGTTACTGCAAATTCTGACGACTTTAATGAACTTAGATGGATTGAACAAGATGGTGATACAACTTATTACGCTCAAGGGAAAATAAACGAAACAGAGTACGTAATGTTTCACGAAAAGATTTATCACTTAGGATCTGGATTAAAGCTTGATGAAAAAGGTCACCCTACAAATTCTCGTCCTTTAGACTTTTCTTTAACACAAAACGTAATGTCGATGCTGCTTTCAGTAGTTATTTTATTGTTGCTTTTCTTGCCTGCTGCAAAAAAGTACAAAAAACAAGGTATTCATTCAGCTCCAAAAGGACGTCAAAATTTCTTGGAAATATTTGTTGTCTTTGTAAGAGATGAAATAGCAAGGCCTAATATTGGAGAAAAGAAATACGCTCGTTACATGCCTTATTTGCTAACAATCTTCTTTTTTATCTGGTTAAATAATTTACTTGGATTAGTGCCCTTTTTTCCTGGAGCATCTAATGTTTCTGGAAATATTGCTTTTACAGCTGTATTAGCTGTAATTACTTATTTAGTTACTCAATTCTCTGGGAATAAAGATTACTGGAAGCATATTCTACTACCTCCAGTTCCTAAGGCGTTATACATAATTATGATTCCTGTTGAGATTATTGGGACTTTAACAAAACCTTTCGCATTAACAATTCGTTTGTTTGCAAACATTACTGCAGGTCACATTGTTGTCTTAGCATTTATGGGAATTATTTTCTCAGCAAAAAATATTGGTTGGGCTGGATTATCAGTTCCAATGGGACTTTTTATTAGCGTGTTGGAATTGTTAGTAGCATTCTTACAAGCGTTTATTTTTACGATGCTATCAGCGTTATTCATCGGTACTGCCGTTGAAGAACATGGTCATCATTAATTTGTTTATTAACTTTTAAATTTTATAACTATGGTTATCCCTGCTGCAATCGGTGCTGGATTAGCTGTTATTGGTGCCGGAATTGGTATTGGTAAAATTGGTGGGTCTGCAATGGAAGGAATTGCAAGACAACCAGAAGCTGCTGGAAAAATTCAAACTGCAATGATTATCGCTGCTGCCCTTATTGAAGGTGTTGCGTTATTTGGAGTAGTAGTTTCAATGGGTTAATCCCAGAGAAACTCTGAAGAAACAAAAAGAGATAGGTAGCGATTGGCTACCGTCTCTTTTTAAAAGTTAAAAAGTAAAAAACTGAAATCAATATAAAAGATGGATTTAATTATACCTAGTGAAGGGTTGTTATTTTGGACAACTATTGTATTTGTTATCCTTTTGGTTCTTTTAAGAAAATTCGCTTGGAAACCAATTTTAGGAGCAGTTCAAACAAGAGAAGGGAATATTCAAAAAGCCTTAGACTCTGCTTTGGACGCTGAAGAAAGAATGACTGCATTAACTGCTCAAAACGAAGACTTGTTAAAGCAGGCTCGTGAAGAGAGAAATGTTATTCTTCGTGAAGCAAAAGTAGCAGGAGAATCTATGGTTGCTGAAGCGAAAGAAGCTGCTCAAAAAGATGCAGATAGAATTTTAGTTTCTGCAAACGAGCAAATCGCAAACGAAAGAATGAAAGCAGTGGTTGAGTTGAAAAACCAAGTTGGTAAATTATCTCTTGAAATCGCTGAAAAGATCTTGAAGTCAGAATTAGACGATAAAGCGAAGCAAGAATCTTTAGTAAACCATTTAGTTGAAGACGTAAATTTAAACTAGGATGTCATACGGAAGAGCTGCTGTACGTTACGCGAAATCATTAATTGAGATTTCTTTAGAACAAGGAAAGCTTGAAGCAATTAAAGCTGACATGGAATTAATTCATGTGACTTGTGTTGATTCAAGAGAACTTGTAAACCTTTTAGATAGTCCAGTTGTAAATACAGATAAGAAATTATCGGTTTTAAACGCAATCTTTGGAACTCATGTTTCTGATCTAACAAAGAAGTTTATTGCACTACTAACCGACAAAGGAAGAGAGTCTTTATTAGATCAAGTTACCGCAGCATTTGAAGATCAATACTTAGAACACAAAAATATCTTAAGAGTTGTTATTAAATCAGTTGATGGAGTTAATGATTCGTTTAAAGATAAAGTTGCATCCTTAATTGAAGTTGCTTACCAAAAAGATTCTCTAATTCTTGAAGAAAAAGATAAAGATCTAATAGGTGGGTTTATTTTAACAATTGGAGACAAACAAGTTGATGCTAGCATTAGTAGACAACTAGCTGACCTTGAAAAAGAATTCAGCGACAATAAATACTCAAAAGAATATTAATTTTACAATAGCTTAAACTTAATTATAATGGCAGAAGTAAAACCAGCAGAAGTTTCATCAATTTTAAGAGAGCAGTTAGCGGGCTTAAAAACTGAAGCAGAATTACAGGAAGTTGGTACTGTTCTTCAAATTGGAGATGGTATTGCTCGTGTATTCGGTTTATCAAACGTTCAATACGGAGAATTAGTTGAATTCGAAAACGGATTACAATCAATGGCTCTTAACCTTGAGGAAGACAATGTAGGTCTTGTACTTTTAGGAGACGGAAAAGGAATAAGAGAAGGTGCAACAGTTAAAAGAACTGGAAGAATTGCATCGGTAAACGTTGGAGAAGGTATCGTTGGTCGTGTAGTTAATACACTAGGAGAACCAATTGATGGAAAAGGACCTATCCAAGGTGAATTATTCGAAATGCCAATCGAAAGAAAAGCACCAGGTGTAATCTACCGTCAACCAGTAGGTGAACCAATGCAAACTGGAATCAAGGCAATTGATTCAATGATTCCTGTTGGAAGAGGTCAGCGTGAGTTAATCATTGGTGATCGTCAAACAGGAAAGACTACAGTTGCTATTGATACTATTATCAATCAAAAAGAATTTTATGACGCTGGTGAACCAGTTTCATGTATTTATGTTGCAATTGGTCAAAAAGGTTCTACAGTAGCAGGTATTGTTGCTACTTTGGAAGCTGCAGGAGCAATGGCATATACTACAATTGTTGCAGCAAATGCATCGGATCCTGCTGCAATGCAGTTTTTCGCTCCATTTACTGGTGCAGCAATTGGAGAATACTTTAGAGATACAGGTCGCCCTGCATTAATTGTATTTGATGACTTATCAAAGCAAGCTGTTGCATACCGTGAGGTTTCTTTATTATTGAGAAGACCACCGGGACGCGAGGCTTACCCTGGAGATGTGTTTTTCTTACACTCAAGATTATTAGAAAGAGCTGCAAAATTGATAGAAGTTGATGAGATTGCTGCTCAAATGAATGATTTACCAGATTCGTTAAAAGGTAAAGTTAAAGGAGGTGGTTCTTTAACTGCTCTTCCAATTATCGAAACACAAGCTGGTGATGTTTCTGCATATATTCCTACTAACGTAATTTCGATTACTGATGGGCAAATTTTCTTAGAATCTGATTTATTTTTAGCTGGTGTACGTCCTGCAATTAACGTTGGTATTTCGGTATCACGTGTAGGGGGAGCTGCCCAAATTAAATCGATGAAAAAGATTTCTGGTACATTAAAGTTAGATCAGGCTCAATATCGTGAACTAGAAGCGTTTTCTAAGTTTGGTTCAGACTTAGATGCTGCTACTAAATCTGTTATTGATAAAGGTGCAAGAAATGTTGAAATCTTAAAGCAAGCTCAAAACTCTCCTTGTAGAGTTGAAGATCAATGTGCAATTATCTTTGCTGGAACAAACGGATTAATTATGGATGTTCCTATTAATAAGGTGAAAGAGTTTGAAGCAGATTATTTATCTGTTTTAAAAGCAAGTCACAGTGATATATTATCTGCTTTAAAAGCTGGTAAATTAACTGATGAAGTTGTTGATACTCTAACTAGAGTTACTAAAGAGGTAGCTTCTAAGTTCGCTTAATAAAAAGAATAACTAGCGTAAGCGGTTTAACGCTTCGCTTTTTTAATTTGAATTAGCATAATGGCAAATTTAAAGGAAACTAGAAACAGGATTACATCGATAAGATCTACGATGCAAATCACCAGTGCTATGAAAATGGTATCGGCTGCTAAATTAAAAAAAGCAACTGATGCTATTACTCAGATGAGACCATACGCTGAAAAATTGCAAGAGATTTTAGAGAACCTTACTTCGGGGACTGAAGAATCTTCAGAAGGGATGTATTCGGTAGTAAGACCTGAGGAAAAGGTGTTAGTTGTTGCTGTTACTTCTAATCGTGGTTTGTGTGGAGGTTTTAACTCAGCAATCACAAAGAAGTGTTTATCAATTGTAACTGGAGAATACGCTGATAAAAACTTATCGTTTTTATGTGTTGGAAAGAAAGGTGGTGAATTTTTAGCAAATAAAGGTTTAAACGTTGTTAGGACTGAAATTGAAATTTTCAATGACATGTCTTTTGAAAACGTTGCTAATATTGCAGAAGTCGTTATGGCTGAGTTTGTAGAAGGTCAATACGATAAAGTTGTATTGGTTTATAATCAATTTAGAAATGCTGCTGTTCAAGATGTTCAAAATGAACAATTTTTACCGTTAGTTGCTGGAGAGTCTGAAGACTTATCTTCTAATTCAATAGATTACATCTACGAGCCAAACAAAGAGGATATTGTTACTGAATTAGTTCCGAAGTCTCTTAAAACTCAATTTTACAAAGCAATCCTTGATTCGATTGCTGGTGAACATGGTGCTCGTATGACTGCAATGCATAAAGCAACTGATAACGCGAAAGACTTAGCTGATAAATTAACGTTACAGTATAACAAAGCTCGTCAGGCTGCAATTACAACTGAAATTTTAGAAATCGTTGGAGGTGCCGAGGCATTAAACGGTTAATTGAATAATTCATAGTATTTTAGAAAGGTTATTAGTTTTTACTAATAACCTTTTTTTTTACGGTATAATTTTTGACAAACAGAATTATTGGATCAGCTTAAGAAATATAATAAGTACCTCATTGTTTTGGGCTTGCTAACAATCCTTTTTACTGGACTGTTTAAGAAGTATTACCAAGATAGAGATTGGGCTGTAAATCATCAGGTTGATCACTTTGAAAAGGCATTAGCTCAATTTGAAGATCAACTATCTACTGAAATTAAATATTATCAATCGATTATTGACACAGGAGGTTTAGTCTCATTGCTAAGTAATGGTGTAGATTATCATAAGTCTTTAGAAGAGCAAGCAATTGGGATTTACATTTATGAGGATGAAAATCTAAAATTCTGGAGTTCAAATAAGTTAGTGATTCCTCCTGCTGATATCCGGAATGGCTTTATCAAAACAAATAATGGGTTCTATATTATTCAATCGAAAACTAAAGGTGGACTGCGTTTCATAGCACAGTTCTTTCTAAAAAAAGAATATGATTTTGAAAACAGTTATGTATCCAATTCATTTAATGAAGAACTTTTTTTAAAAAAAGGCTGGAAGATAATTGTTGAGCCCGTTAAGGAGTCTGTTGAGATTACTTTAAAGAGTGGAGATTCTTTTCACCTTCTGCCAACCTTATTATTTATTCCGCCGCTTAATTACTTTTTAATTTGTTTGGAGATTCTTGGTTTAATAGCTTTTTTTCTTGGAATGCTTTTATTGGCAAAAGGCTTATCTGTTAAATGGAAATTTTCAATTATTTTACCCATATTTATACTAATTCGATTCTTATTATGGGAGTTTACGTTTCCGTATAATTTGAATGAATTAGAAATTTTTAATCCGAAATTATTAGCATTTTCGACAAAGGTTCCTTCATTAGGGGATTTGTTAATGTATGTTGTTTTCATTTTAACATTGACCTTTTCTTTTTTAAAAGGATTAGATTTTAAGCTCAATTATTGGTTGAAATTCAGACAGCCTTTATTATTTATCTCTTTTATTCTTGTTTATCTGCTAACTTGGGGAATTATAGAAACTGTGGAAGGATTGGTTTTGTACTCTGAAATTCCACTTGATTTATCCAAAATATTATCGGTTGAATACACAACTGTAATCGCTCTTTTTTGTTTGTCTGGAATTCTTTCAATCTACCTCATTATATGTTGGAAATTAATTGATTTCATAAAATGTTTAGGCTTTAATTTTATACAATCAATAATAACATTTATTTTCACAACAGCCTGTTTTATAGGCATAGGATATTTATTTCGTTTCTCTGACGCAGTTGAATTAGCGTGGTCTTTACCCATATTTATTCTTTTACTAATTAGTTACTTTAAGGGTGAAGAGAAAATAACCTTTAAAGTTTCTATCTCTTTAATCTTCATATTTTCTTTAATGATTACGCAATCTCTCAGGGATTATAGTGATATAAAAAATATAGATGAAAAAAAGATTTTATTATCAAAGCTTGGAAAGGAGAAAGACCTTATAGCTGAATATTTGTATAAAGGAATTCAATCGGAATTAATTTGTGATGAAAAGGCGCAAGCAATCATCTCTGATTATTCTATTTCAGATCAAGACTTGTTTAAGTTTTTTAAGAAAAACTATTTTTTTGGCTTTTGGGATAAATTTGATTTACAAGTCAATCCATGTTTAAAAGAGGATAGTATTCTTTTTGTTAATACTGAGCATCCAATTTCTTGTCAGTCCTTCTTTGATGAGATTATTAAATCGGTTGGTCAAGAGGTGTCAGAAGGATTATATCTGTTGCTAAATGAAAATGGTCGTATTAGTTATTTGGGCTTAATTGAATTTGAAAACAATGCAAAGGTTTACTTCGAACTTGATTCAAAATTTAAACCAGATGGTGTCGGATTCCCCACTTTACTGTTGGATAAGCAAGTTGAACGTAAATCCCTAAGCTCAAAGTTTTCTTTCGCACATTTCAAAAATGGAGAACTCCTAAAACAAAAAGGGAACTTCCTATATAGTACTAGTTTGGATTATTACAAAGGAACAAAAGAAGATTGGAGTTATTTTGAGCAGAATGAAACAGCACACTTAGTTAAAAAAGAAGGAGAAGATGTTTATTTCTTAAGTGAAAAAGTTACCGGAATTTGGGATCAAATGGCGTTTTACTCCTATTTATTTGCTTTCTTTTCAATATTAACAATCGCCAGCTTATTGCTTTATCGATTGCTGTATGGCGAGTTTAATCAAACTTCTAGTTTTAAAACAAGATTTCAATCAGTAATTGTATTTATACTCTTTTTTAGTACTTTATTTATAGGGATAGGATCAGTCTATTATTTGAAAAATCAATACAATCAAAAAAACTTTGACGCAATTTCCGAGAAAATTAAATCGGTTAAAATTGAAGTAGAACATAAAGTGGGAAGCAATGAAAAAATAGAGGATGTTAGTCAGGATTATATTCAATTGATCTTAGAAAAGTTTTCTAAAGTATTTTTTACTGATATTAATTTATATGATGTAAACGGTATGTTGATTTCTTCCTCACAGAATAAAATATTTCAAAAAGGTCTATCGGGTAAACGAATGAATCCATTAGCAATGTATCAAATGCTCTATAATTCTCAAACTCAATTTGTTCAAATAGAAGATATAGAAGGAATGCAATACTTATCTGCATATGTCCCATTTTTCAATAATGAAGGTCATTTATTGGCTTACCTAAACCTTCCTTATTTTGCTCGGTCCAACGATTTGAAAAATGAGATATCAAACTTCATCGTAGCCTTATTAAATATTTATGCTTTATTGATTGTTTTAGCAATGGTTATTGGTTTAATGCTTACCAATCGTATCACCGAACCTCTTCGTTTAATTCAGGAAAAAATGGGTAAGATTCAGTTGGGTCAAACGAATGAGCTGATAAATTATAAAGGAAAGGATGAGGTAGGAAAGCTTGTGAAAGAGTACAATAGAATGGTTGTGGAAATAACTGAAAGTGCTGAACGGATGGCCGAAAGTGAACGTGAAGATGCTTGGCGTGAAATGGCAAAGCAAGTTGCACACGAAATAAAAAATCCATTAACTCCTATGAAGTTGAGTGTTCAACATTTACAAATGCGTTGGAGTTCATTTTCGGAAGAGGAGAGAAGTGAACGATTTAAGAATTTCGGAAAAAATCTAATTACTCAAATTGACACCCTTTCAGCTATTGCAACAGAATTTTCGTCGTTTGCTAAACTGCCCGAAACAAGCTTCTCTAAAGTTAATATTAACGATATTATAAAGAGTTCGGTTGACATCTATAATGGAACAGATAATGTTCAGGTAAGTTTTGATTTTGAAGGTTCTATTTTCGTTAATGGTGATAAAGATCAGCTACTAAGAGTTTTTAATAATTTGATTAAAAATGCGATTCAAGCAATCCCAGAAGATAGATCGGGGTACGTACTTCTCCAAAGTGACTTTACGGATGAAAAAGTAAAAGTTATGATTAAGGATAATGGGAAAGGTATCTCCAAAGAAGATTATTCACATATATTCGTCCCGAATTTCACTACGAAAAACTCAGGGATGGGACTCGGTTTGGCGATGGTACAGAAGATTATAGAAAATATGGGCGGTGAGATAAGTTTTGAATCGATATACGGAACAGAGACTGTTTTTACTATTATTTTACCTTTAAATAAAGAATAGATTTTTACAATACCGATCTTCCTTGTAATATTACTATTTGTCTTTAGAAAAGTAAGTTAGATAGCTTTGAATACAACGCAACATGATTTTTAATGTTAATTGAGTTATTTGTAATTCAATTAAATAAGTTTTGATTCAAATAAATCAATTCTATAAATAGATTTGATGGGCTAATCTCATTTAAGAATACACAACCTGAAAACATTAATCAATTTACATCCGGCAGTACATCAGACTCCAAACTTAGTCTTTTGGCCTATTAAAAAGCTGGGAAGTTACTTCAAAGAATTCGCAGAAAAGAAGATTAACACACTCGTAAACTTATTTGAATAGGAATCACAATGATAGTAAAGTCTATTTAAAGAATCTCAAGCTCAAACAGATGGGATTGAAGTTGCAGGAATCGAATTATAAACTTTAGTTTTTTATTACAAAGGCTAGCTTTTTCATAAATTTGAATTTATGAAAACCAGTACGATAAATCAAATTCTCTCAGGACCAATAAGTAATCAGGAAATTGTAATCCAAGGCTGGGTACGATTCTTCAGAAATGATCAATTTGTAATTGTTAATGATGGTTCAACTATAAAAACAATTCAATTGGTTTTGAATGCTTCTGATTATGAAACCGAGTTTTTAAATAAAATAAATGTGGGTGCTGCAGTTCGTGCAAAAGGAGAGCTTGTTGAGTCTTCAGGTAGAGGGCAGGCTTGCGAATTAAAAGTTACGAGCTTTGAAATATTAGGGGAATCAAATCCAGATGAATTTCCTATCCAACCTAAAAAGCATTCATTAGAATTTTTGCGAGAAAAATCACATTTAAGAGTTCGTACAAATACGTTCGCTGCTATTTTTAGAATTCGTCATGCAATGACGTTTGCGGTTCATCAATTTTTTAATGATCGAGAATTTTTTAATATCCATACTCCAATTATAACAGCTTCAGATTGTGAGGGGGCTGGAGAAATGTTTAGAGTTTCAACTTTTGAACCTAACAAAGCACCTTTAAATGAAGAAGGAAATATAGACTGGGAAAAAGATTTTTTTGGAAAGGAAGCCAGTTTAACGGTTTCTGGTCAATTGAACGGCGAGTTGGCGGCAATGGCCTTAGGCAAGATTTATACTTTTGGACCAACTTTTAGAGCCGAAAATTCAAATACTTCAAGACATCTTGCTGAATTTTGGATGATTGAGCCAGAGGTTGCTTTTCATGACTTGAAGGATAACATCGATTTAGCGGAAGAGTTTATGAAGTATTGCGTTCAGTATGCTTTAGATAAATGCAAAGATGATCTCGATTTTTTAGATAATCGATTAGCGGATGAAGAGAAGTTATTGCCTCAAAATAAAAGACAAGAAATGACTTTAATAGAAAAGTTGAAGTTTATTACGGAAAATAATTTTGCTCGAGTTACTTATACTGAAGCTTTTGATATTTTAAAAAACTCCAAACCAAATAAGAAAGGGAAATTTGTATATCCAGTAAAAGATTGGGGCATCGATTTACAAAGTGAACATGAGAAGTTTTTGGTAGAAAAGCATTTTAAAAAACCAGTTGTTGTCACTGATTACCCTGCTGAAATAAAGGCTTTTTACATGAAGCTAAATGAGGACGGTAAAACGGTTGCCGCTATGGATGTTTTGGTGCCAGGGATAGGCGAAATTATAGGGGGTTCTCAAAGAGAAGAGGATTTAGAAAAATTGAAATCAGCAATAGCTAAATTTGATATTCCAGAAGAAGATATTTGGTGGTATTTAGAAACTCGTCAGTTTGGAACAGCTATTCATAGTGGTTTTGGTTTAGGTTTCGAAAGGCTTTTACTTTTCGTTACAGGGATGGGGAATATTCGAGATGTAATACCCTTCCCAAGAGCTCCAAAATTAGCAGACTTTTAAGAATGTTAGATTATTATCAAACCTATGAAAAGGAAACGTTAACACTTTTTTGTGTAATAGCATAAATATTAAGAGAATCTAAATTGGGTGGTTTTATCAGCCCTTTTTATGCGCAAAATTTGAGCTTAATGATGTGAAAAGACGATGGATTTAGAATCTTTTAATTTCAAGTGGTGATTAGTAAATTAACTTTTTAATAAAACAGCTTAAAGAACTTGTATTCTTTTACGATTTAAGTAGCTGAGAGAAAGAAGGCATTAAAATTTGTAATTGAATTACTCAACCTAAACAAAAGTACTGGATTCAAAACAAAACACTTATTTTATTCCTATTAAGAGACTTTTTAAATCTGTTAAAATCGATATTTAATTGTTGAAATAAATTTTCATAAAATATTAGATAATTTTTGGCTTAAATTCTGTGTTAACTAATTGTTTCACCTTATTTTTGTAACTGTATAAATAGCGGTTACAGTATGAGCAATCTTACAAATTCACCTTCTTGGTTAGCCCTAGAAGAACATTTTAATAAAGT
Organism: uncultured Flavobacteriales bacterium; assembly: GCA_905182585.1. Classification (GTDB taxonomy): domain Bacteria; phylum Bacteroidota; class Bacteroidia; order Flavobacteriales_C. The sequence goes on along the minus strand of CAJJCC010000017.1, from coordinate 23,601 downwards.
TCAAAACATTCACCTTAAAGATCTTTTTAAAGATGATAATCGGTTTGATGAATTTTCGGTTGGATTAAATGATATTCTTTTGGATTTTTCTAAGAACAGAATAACTTCTGAAACATTTAAATTATTGGTTGATTTAGCAAAAGAAACCGGTGTTGAAGTGGGGATTAAGGCAATGTTCTTAGGTCATGAAATTAACATTACAGAGAAAAGATCAGTACTTCATACTGCATTAAGAAATCGATCAAATACGCCTGTTATTGTTAACGGTAAAGATGTTATGCCTCAAATAAATGAGGTGTTAAACCAAATGCGTCTTTTTACAAAAAAAGTAAGAAGCGGTGAATGGAAAGGCTTCTCTGGTAAATCAATTACTGATGTAGTTAACATTGGAATTGGAGGGTCTGATTTAGGGCCGCTAATGGTTTCTGAAGCTTTAAAACCCTACGGAGGGGATCATCTTAAAGTACATTTTGTATCCAATATTGATGGGACTCATATCGCGGAAACGTTGAAACAGGTTAATCAAGAAACAACACTTTTTGTAATTGCATCAAAAACATTTACAACTCAAGAAACTTTAACCAATGCTAGTTCTGCAAAAGATTGGTTTTTACAATCAACTGCAAATGAAACGGATGTAGCTAAGCACTTTGTAGCTTTGTCTACAAATACTGAAGGAGTCGCTGCTTTTGGAATTGACACTCAAAACATGTTTGAGTTTTGGGATTGGGTTGGAGGCAGATATAGTCTTTGGAGTGCAATAGGCTTAAGCATTGCTTTAGCTATTGGATTCGAAAATTTTGAAGAAGTATTATTAGGAGCACACGAAATGGATGAACATTTTGAATCAGCTCCTTTCGAAGAAAACATCCCTGTGATTTTAGCGGTATTAGGGGTTTGGTATAACAACTTTTTTAACGCAGAATCTCATTGTATTTTACCTTACGATCAATACATGCATCGTTTTGCGGCTTATTTTCAGCAAGGAGATATGGAAAGTAACGGTAAATCAACAACAAAGGAAGGCGGTAAGGTAAATTACAATACTGGACCCATTGTTTGGGGTGAGCCAGGGACAAATGGTCAGCATGCGTTTTATCAATTAATCCATCAAGGAACAAAATTAATTCCATGTGATTTTATTGCTCCTGTAAATTCTCAAAATCCAATAAGTGATCATCACTCCAAATTATTGTCTAATTATTTTGCGCAAACAGAAGCGTTAATGAGAGGGAAAACAAGTGAAGAGGCGAAAGAAGAATTATTATCTAGTGGTATGGAAGAGGAAGCGATAAATGAATTGTTACCTCATAAAGTTTTTGAAGGAAATAAGCCAAGTAATTCTATCATGGTAAAGAAACTTACTCCTAAAGTTTTAGGAAGTTTAGTTGCGATGTACGAACATAAAATATTTACTCAAAGTATCATTTGGAATGTGAACGCATTTGATCAATGGGGAGTGGAATTAGGTAAACAATTAGCAAAAGCTATTTTACCTGAGTTGAAGAGTAATAACAAAATTAATAGCCACGATTCATCAACGAATGGATTAATTAATTTTTATAAAGAGAATAGACTGTAGATGGGAAGTGTGAAGTTTGATAGAAAATTCTTAACGGATTTTAATAATTCAAGTAAACGAGAGTTTATTGAAACAAATGATTTGGGAGCATATTGTAGTTCTACTTTGGCAGGAGTGAATACGCGAAAATATCACGGTACTTTTGTCGTACGCCAACCCCAAATAGATAGCCATAGTTATGTGTTGTTAAATGTATTGCATGAAGTTGCTGAAATTCATGATCGTGTTTACGAATTAGGTGTTCACCAATATTCATTTACTGCTGACCCGAAAGGGTTTGTTTTTCAAGACTCATTCGAATTGGCTAAAATTCCAACTTGGATTTACGAAATAGATAAGCATAAGATTAAAAAAGAAATACAATTCACTCCAAATAAGAATCAGTTACTTATCAAGTACACCTTAATCAAAGGAGATAATATTCGGTTTGGTGTTCGGCCGTTTTCATCGTTTAGAAGGATTCACAAGTTGCGAACTGTGGACGCCTCTGATATTGAGGTTGGGACTGTTGAAAACGGAATCAGTTATAAATTAGAAGAACATTACGATAGATTGCATATCCAAACTTCTATTCCAAATGAATTTTTAGGCAATGGGAATTGGCATTATCAAGCAGAGTATTTAGAAGAATTAAATAGAGGTTACGATTTTAAAGAGGATTTATACTCTGTAGGATTAATGTCGTTTGATTTAAAAAAGGATGAACCTGTTGTAATTTCAATTTCAACACAAGAAGAGCGTGTTGAAGGCATAAATGCAGAATTTAATAAGGTTTTAAAAGATAAACCTGTTTTAGATTCTTTAGAAGCTTATTTAGAAAAAGCAGCCGATCAATTTATTTCTAAAACAGAAGATCATGGTGTTGAAATAGGAGCAGGTTATCATTGGTTTGGGAGATGGGGCAGAGATACTTTTTTAGCTCTTCCAGGTTTAACCCTTTACCGTGATAATCCCCAACCTGAAGTTTGTAAAAACGTACTAAAAACGATGTTAAAAGATCTTAAAGGAGGTCTTTTAACAAATATAGGAGTGGGCGCTAATGCTCAATATAATTCAGCCGATGCTTCGTTGTGGTTTTTCTGGGCGTTACAGGAATATGCTGATGCAACAGGAGATTATATCGAAACGTGGAAAGATTTTAAAAAAGAGATTGTTCACATTTTAGACAATTATAAAACTGGAACATTATTTAACATCCATATGAAAGAAAATGGATTGTTATATGGTGGACAGAAAGACATTGCCTTAACATGGATGGATGCCATAGTTGATGGTGTTCCTGTAACGCCTAGATCAGGTTATGTTGTTGAACTTAACGCTTTATGGTATCACGCAATCTGTTTTTCATTAGAGTTGGCAGGTAAATCTGGAGACCATCAATTTGTTGACAAATGGAGTGCCATTCCTAAAAAGTTAAAACCAGCTTTTAAGGACATGTTTTGGGATGAAAAAAGAGGGTATTTGGCCGATGTTTGTGAAGAAAATTCAAAAGATTGGAGTTTCCGTCCTAATCAAACATTTGCAACAGCATTAAAATATAGTATCTGTGACGAAGAGATGAGTAAGTCTGTTTTGACAAAGGTGAAAGATAAGCTACTAACCTCCAGGGGTTTGAGGACGTTATCTCAAGATGATGAGAAGTATATTGGGATTTATCAAGGTGACCAAAAAACTAGAGATAACTCATATCATCAAGGAATTGTATGGCCTTGGTTATTAGGTCATTTTACTAAAGGATATTTATCATTATTTGGAAAATCTGCCGTAGATTTACTGAGCGAAATTTACCAAGGTTTTGAAAACGAGCTTTATAGCTACGGAATCGGGACAATTGCAGAAATTTATGACGCAGAGCCACCTTTTAAAGCAAAGGGAACAATTTCACAAGCTTGGAGTGTGGCAGAATTAATTAGAATTAAGGCGCTGATAAAACAGCACCAAAATATTAAATAATAATTATGGAATCAAAACCATTAAAAGTATTAATGTTTGGGTGGGAATTTCCACCTGAGATTTCGGGAGGTTTAGGAACTGCTTGTTATGGATTAGTTAGTGGACTAATTGATAATGGTGTTGACGTAACTTTTGTAGTGCCTAAACTTTATGGTACTGAAGAAACAGATAAGTTTAGATTAGTTGGAGCAAGTGATATTAATGTTAATTTCTCAAACGACCACTTCAATAAAAACCTAGAAAAGGTTAAATACCTACAAATTCATTCACATATTTTACCCTATGTTTCTCCACAAGAGTTTTTGGAGCGTTCAGAGTTTGATGTTGAAAGTCTGAAAATCGACTCTACGTTTAGCACAGCTAAATTTAGTTTTGGTGGTAAGTATGGAAAAAATCTATTAAGTGAGGTTTCTAAGTACGCCGTTGTTGCTATGCAAATTGCACAAGACCAAGATTTTGATGTAATTCATGCACATGATTGGTTAACGTTCCCAGCTGCTATTATGGCCAAAGAAGTTAGTGGTAAGAAATTAGTAGTTCACATCCACGCCACTGAATTTGATCGTTCTGGAGATTCTATAAACCAAGAGGTTTACGAAATGGAAAGACAAGGTTGTGAAGCCGCTGATCGAATTATTTGTGTTTCAAGATTAACAAGGCGAATATTAATTAACAGGTACGGAATCGATGGTTCTAAAATATCTGTTGTACATAATGCGGTTGTCCCAAAGCCTGCTATTATATATCCAAAGAAGAATTTAGTAGATAAGAAAATAGTGACGTTCCTTGGAAGAATTACTTTCCAAAAAGGACCCGATTATTTTGTTGAAGCTGCTAAAAAGGTTCTTGAAGTAATGCCGGATGCACACTTCGTGATGGCCGGAAATGGGGATATGTTTTTAAACTGTTTAGAAAGAGCTGCAGAATTAAAAATTAGTAAAAGATTTCACTTTACAGGGTTCTTAAATTACTTTGAAACCAACAATCTTTTCGGAATGACAGATGTGTATGTAATGCCTTCGGTTTCAGAACCATTTGGAATTACACCACTTGAAGCAATGAGAACTGGGGTTCCAGTTATTATCTCTAAGCAATCTGGAGTTTCTGAAGTATTAAATAATGCTATTAAAGTTGATTTCTGGGATGTTAACGCATTATCGGATACCATCATTGGTTTACTAAAACATGAAGAAGTTTCTAAGCAATTGGCTGGAGATGGAACAGATGAGGTACACGAGATGAAGTGGGAGTATGCTGCTTTAAAGGTGAGAGAAATTTATAACAAAACGATTGATAGAAGACGAAGTGTTCGTGTTTAATTATTTAATAATCAAAAGATAAAAAATGAAAAAGCTTTGTTTTTACTTCCAAGTTCACCAACCTTTTAGATTAAAGGATTACAGATTCTTTGACATTAGTTGTGACGATGATTACTTCGATAAGAAATTAAATCATGAAATCATGCGTAAAGTAGCCGATAAGTGTTACTTGCCTATGAATCAATTGTTATTGGAGCAAATCCAAGCGCACAACGGAAACTTTAAAGTTTCGTTTTCTATCTCTGGAATTTGTATCGAGCAATTTGAATTGTATGCTCAGGATGTTTTAGATAGTTTTAAACGATTGGCTGATACTGGTTGTGTTGAGTTTATCGCTGAAACATACGGGCATTCATTGTCTGCTTTAAAGTCTCCAGAAGAGTTTAAAGCTCAGGTTGCAAAACAAACGGCTAAGGTAAAAGAGCACTTTGGTCAAATACCAACAACTTTCCGTAATACAGAGCTGATTTACAATAACCAAATCGGAAGCCTAGTGCACGAGATGGGTTATAAAACAATGATTACTGAAGGCGCTGATCATATAATGGATTGGAGGAGTCCAAACTTTATATATAGTCATTGCCAACACCCTGATCTAAAGCTCTTATTAAAGAATTATAAGCTAAGTGATGATATCGCATTTAGGTTCTCGGAGCGATCATGGGAATCTTGGCCATTGCATGCTGAAACTTTTGGGCAGTGGGTAAACTCTACAGCTTGGAATCAAGAGATTATTAACCTTTTTATGGATTATGAAACTTTTGGAGAGCATCAATGGGCCGAAAGTGGAATATTTGAATTCATGCGAGAATTGCCAAATCAAATCATAAATCATTCACAGTTTGATTTTGTAACACCTTCTGAGGCTGCTGCTCAATTAAATCCTGTTTCTGAGATTGATATTCACAATACAATATCTTGGGCTGATGCTGAACGTGATTTAACAGCTTGGTTAGGAAACCCAATTCAGGATGATGCTTTTGATTCCTTATATGAATTAGAAGAATTAGTTAAGAATGTAGATGACAAAAAAATTAAAGATGACTGGGTAAAACTACAAACGTCCGATCATTTTTATTATATGTGTACTAAATTTTGGAGTGATGGTGACGTGCATAAGTACTTCTCGCATTACGATTCTCCATACGCTGCGTTTATTAATTACATGAATGTATTAACCGATTTTGAAGAGCGTGTTAAAAAAGCCGCTGGCTATACTCCTGAAGAAATTAAAATTGATCAAGGAATAATAGAGAATTTCAAAAAATATTTACCTTATAGCGTTGATTTAAAATAATTCACAAAACAATAAAAAAAGGGTGAAACATTCGTTTTACCCTTTTTTATGCGAAATATTTTGATGTTAACCCAACCCTAATTTTGCATAATAACTAGCAACAGTCGTAATTAAAAGTGCAATTGTAACTCCAACAGAAACTGCAAGGAATGATTTTTTATAATTCATTTGCATTACAAATGCTGCAATCGTTCCCGAATAGGCACCTGTTACAGGTAATGGAATCATTACAAAAACCATTAAACCCCAAATACCATATTTTCGAATGTTTGATTGCGTTCCCCTCTTTGCTTTTCTAGTTAAGTAAACTGCGCTTTTCTTATAGCGCCTGCTTTTCCATAAATGTTTATTCGAAAGCTTCATTACGTATGAAAATAACGGGAATACCATCAAGTTTCCGCCAAGGGATACCAAAAATGTTAAAATTGGATCTAGTTCAGCTTCAAGAATTCCATAAGGAATACCAACCCTTCCTTCTCCAAGTGGAGAAATACTAAATAAGAAAGTAATAATTAGGTCTAAAATCATAAATGATATTTGATTCTTTATGAATAAGAATACAAATTTCGCCATTAATATTCAGTAAACATACTTTTTAAGACTTTTTAAGTTTTAATGTGCACAATAAATTCAAAATCCTAAAAACGCAATTTTTCTGTTACATTTTAAAATCCGTTCGTTATGAAGAAAAATGTACGTTATGAGAGCAGTTACCTTAATTATTTTTATTTCAATTTCTACAATTGTTTTTTCTAAGAATTTAACTCGAGAAGTGAAGTTAGAGTTTCTTAATAACTGCGTTAAGATTAGTGAAGAAAATAAAAATATAATCATTGATGAATATTTTAAACTTGGTGCAGGAGATTGGCTTTATTTCACCACAATCACACAAAAAGAGATGAGTGAAAATAACTTCTTAGCTTATAAATTTGCTAAAATTAGAAACCGGGCGATAGGTTCTTTTTTAAAAGAAAACGGCATACTAGGAAGACAATTAATTTATAAATATTCCATATTTGAACAAGTTTGGGTTCACAAACCACGGAAGTTAAAAAGTTCAGTTTCGTTAAATGAAATTCAAAACAATAAAGAAGTGTTAACCTACTCTTTTCTAAATAAACATGGAGTTTCAGTTCAGTTGCCATCTGGGAATGTTTTGGAATTTAAACCACATAGTTTTGAAGGATTAATGAATGACTTAATTACGATTAAGATTAAAGAGTACACCTCAAAACAAGACTTTGTGAAATTTGGAGTGACTGCTTTAGGAAGTCATGGGATGTTAGAAACTCAAGGAATGTATAATATTGAGGCTTTTAAAAATGATCTAAAAGTAAAATTAAAAAGAAACGCCAGCTATAATTTGAAAATATTAGAGGGGAAAACCTCAGAAGATTTTTATTCTTTTTATGCTGCTGATAGAAATGGGGAATTAGTTTGGAATAAGAATCCAAATCAAAAATTCATAAAAAATGAAGGCGCTGAAATCACTGAAGAGATTAACATTGAAGAACCGCTTAGCATTGATGAGACATCAGGAGTGTTGGGGAAGTTTGGTGAGTTTTATGAAGATGCAGACGGGAATTTACAAATGGCTTCAGCAACTAGTCCTAACGATATGACTTACTTGGAACGATCATACATTGAGGGAACTTTTTTAACTGGAAAGTTTAATCAGTTGGGTTGGATTAATTGTGATCGCTTTTATCAAGCAGATGAAACAATTACAATGAAAATTAAAATAGACAAAGGGATAAGTGTAAAAGCTTACTGTGTTTATGTTGTTTTTAATGATATAAATAGTGTGCTTCCTGTTTACCAAGTAAGTAATGGAACCTATTTAGTATATGATATTCCAAAAGGGGTAAATGTCACTTTGGTTGCTGTTCAGGCAGTTGATGTAGATAAATTCAAGTTGGCTTTTTCAGAATTAAAAACGCAAGAGGAATCAGTAATTAACTTAAGTTCTGCAGGTGTTAATAAAACTAGATTAAATCAATACTTGGATGATGTGATTTATTAGATATTTTTGTGAAAGAATTGCAATTCGAATTAACCTTAAATTATTGAAAGCTTTTATTTAATTAGCTTTAGTGCTAGAGCGTTTATTTAAGAAGTTTTCGAGTTGCCTAATTTCAAGTAAAATGAAAAGAAAACATCAAGCATTATTCATTATTCTATTACTTTACGTTTCACTGCAAGCCATTTGGTGGTTGTATAATATTTATGAACTGTCAATACAGGTAAAACCTGCACAAGACATGAATAGAAATTTTTATATGATAATGGGTGAAGGAGGCGTTTTCTTTTTGATTCTTACTACAGGATTTTTTCTAACCTATCGATCTTTAAGAAAAGAAATAGAAGTAGGAAACCAGCAGAAAAACTTTTTATTGGCGATTACCCACGAATTAAAAACTCCCATAGCGTCTTTAAAACTGTATTTACAAACTTTGGTGAAAAGAGATTTACCACAAGAAAAGCAAAAGGAAATTTTAGGAAAGTCTATAAAAGATGCTGATCGATTAAACGAATTGGTTGAAAATATTTTATTGGTGACAAAAATTGATGATAATGGACTTCCCTTAAGTATAGAAGAATTAGACTTATCGCTGATGATGGAGACAATCACACTAAAAATGTTGGAGTCATCTGGCAAAAAAGTCACAGCAGAATTTTTTATTCAGCCAGATGTGAAATTTAATGGAGATAAGGATGCCTTTCATTCTATTATATCCAATTTAATAAGTAACGCTCTAAAGTACACTCCGGAGAAGTCATCAATGTGCGTAACCTTGGTTCAAAAAGATGGTGAAACGGCACTAAGTATTTCTGATGAAGGCGTTGGAGTTCCAATGCAGGAATCGGAAAAGATATTCGAAAAATTCTACCGATCAGGAAACGAAGAAACCAGAAGTCAAAAAGGAACCGGCTTAGGTTTATACATCGTTAAAAAAATGGTGGAACAGCATAACGGAATGGTTCAGGTAAAGGCGAATAAACCCAAGGGGAGTATTTTTGTGGCATCTTTTAGATGATCAATAGTTTTGATGTTAATTGTTGAAGTAGAACTTTTTAGTCGTTTGTTATTCTGTTTAATATGCAAAAAAGAATGTTTTTCACATGTTAAGGTAATAGACTTATAAGATTGTTCAACAGATTTGAATATTCGAAATTATGATAAAAACATATAAGCTCCTCGTTTCGACTGAAGGAGATTTTGGCGCAATTCATTATGAAAATTCAGATTGTGTAATTAAAAACCAATTTTGATAATGATGAAGCAGAAGTGCTTAAGACGATAAGGGTTAAAAAGAATGTTTATAAATTTTGAGTAGAGATTACCTCGGAGAGTGTTAAAACCTACAGGTAGAAATAAGAACGTTTTCGAAATCAATATAAGTGAAAAGCCCTTTAAGAAATTAGAGGGCTTTTCATTATCTTTGCATTTTAATTACGATTTAGAATAAAAACAACATACTATGGCAAATAAAAAAGTTGCTTTAATCATTTTAGATGGTTGGGGACATGGAGATAAAACAAAGTCGGATGCTATTCACAATGCAAACACGCCTTTCGTAGATAGTTTATATACAAAATATGCATACTCTACTTTAATAACAAGTGGTGAAGAAGTTGGTTTACCTGATGGTCAAATGGGTAATTCTGAGGTTGGTCACTTAAACATTGGAGCTGGTAGAGTTGTGTATCAAGATTTAGTGAAAATCAATTTAGCAGTTAAGGATAAATCAATCTTTGAAAACAAAGTATTGGTTGACGCTTTAAAGTATGCTAAAGAGAATGATAAGTCTGTTCACTTTTTGGGGTTAGTTTCTGAAGGAAGAGTTCATTCATCACAAGCGCATTTACATGCTTTATGTGATATGACAAAGCAATATGGTGTTAACGATGTTTTCGTTCACGCTTTTACAGATGGAAGAGATGTTGATCCAAAATCAGGATTAGGATATATTTCAGATTTACAAAAATACTTAGAAACTTCAAACGGAAAAATAGCCACTATTACAGGTAGATATTTCGCAATGGATAGAGATAAGCGTTGGGAAAGAGTTGCTAAAGCTTACAACGTAATGGTAAAAGGAGAAGGAACAAAAGCTCAAGATCCTGTTGCTGCTATTCAAGCTACTTACGATGCTGGAGTTACAGACGAATTTGTAGAGCCAGTTTCGATGGTTGATGCTGACGGGAATCCTGTTGGACTAATCAAAGAAGGAGATGTTGTTATTTGTTTCAACTACCGTACAGATAGATGTAGAGAAATCACGGAAGTATTATCGCAGCAAGAATTTCCAGCTGAAGGAATGAGTACTATTCCTTTGCATTATGTTACCATGACTAAGTATGATGAGAAGTTTAAAAACGTAAACATCGCTTACAAAAAGGATAACTTAAAAAATACAATGGGTGAGGTTTTGGAAGGAGCCGGAAAAACTCAAATTAGAATTGCTGAAACTGAAAAGTATCCGCACGTTACTTTCTTCTTTTCTGGTGGTAGAGAGCAAGAATTTAAAGGTGAAACTCGTTTAATAGCCAACTCTCCAAAGGTTGCTACTTACGATTTACAGCCAGAAATGAGCGCTCCAGAAGTAACGGATAAAATTACGGCTGAGTTAGCAAAAGGAGAAGTTGATTTTGTTTGTTTAAATTTCGCTAATCCAGATATGGTTGGTCATACAGGTATTTATGAAGCGGTTGTTAAAGCTGTTGAAACTGTTGACTCATGTGTGAAAAGAGTTGTTGAAACTGGTTTAGAACAAGATTATTCTTTCGTTATTATCGCAGATCATGGTAATGCTGATTTTGTAATTAACGCGGATGGTTCACCAAACACAGCACATACTACAAACCCAGTTCCTTTAATTTTAATTGATAAGGATTATAAATCAATTAAGCCAGGGAAATTGGGCGATTTAGCGCCAACAATATTAAATATGATGGATGTGAAAATCCCAGTAGATATGACTGGTGATATCTTAGTTTAACATTTTAAAATATTTAAAAGCCTCAAGCATTTGCTTGGGGCTTTTTTTTGCTAGAATGATTAAATACTTCCAATCTAAATCCCTCAAAACCAACAAAAAAGGGTAGGGAATCCAATCAAACAAGATTCAAAATAGTAAATCATCAAAATCATAATTTGGAACGAAGTAAAAGGAAAACAAATAAGAGTCTATCGATTTATCAGGTAAAAGCCTTTACTTAATTTTATCGTAAATTTTTATTTTTAAGAGCTGAGTTTAGTCATTGAGATAGACGGCTGTTTGAACAGTAACGTAAGTAAATTCAGAAAAGATAAATTAAGAGCCACAAAGCTTACTGAGTATGATCTGATGACGCTAAGGTTTAATGATTCATAAATATTTAATGATTTTTCCAATGTATTGCGAGTGATCGCAAATTATATGATTAATTTTACGTCAATTGAATTTGATGGATTTGAAAATGTTAAAGTTTTTAAATGAAGCGATTCACATTACTATAAAAACACACCCCGAACACCTCTTGATAGCTTGTGGGTTGTGTTAAACAAAATAGTTTAAATTATACTCAAATACCATCCTTCAAACAAGAAGCATGAAAAAACTAAAAGCAATAGGATTATTAATACTGAGTGGACTCTTAATGGCATCGAGTTTTGCACCTTATGACTTTATTATAGGAGGAATGTTGGGAATAGTACCCCTTTTAATAATTGAGGATCAAATTTCAAAAGAAGATAAATGGCGTAAGTTTCGTGTTTTTGCAAGTGCATATTTGGTGTTCGTCGTCTATAATTTCGTCACCATTTATTGGGTGAGAAATGCTGCTTGGATTGGTGTGATTGCTCCGGCAATTGTAAATAGTGCCTTCTTTGCAATGGCGATTGTTGCTTATAGTTCAATAAAATCTCGATTAAGTCCAAAGGCTGCTTATTTATCATTGGTGATGTTATGGGTTGCATGGGAATATATAGAATTACAAGATTGGGATTTATCATGGCCATGGTTAACATACGGTTTCTCCTTATCTAATTGGGTGAAATTAATTCAATGGTATTCATATACAGGAGCTTTAGGAGGAACAGCTTGGTTATTAATTGTGAACCTATTTGTTTTTTTTGTTTACAAATCGTGGAAACTCAAAGAGGATTCTTTCTTTATCATAAAAAAAGGAATCCAACTTGGGCTTGTCGTTTTTGTGCCAATTTTAATTTCATTGTTGCAATACTACACTTATGAGGAAAAGGGTTTTGAGCAAGATGTGGTCGTGTTACAACCGAATATGAATCCATACTCAGATCGATTTATGGATAGTAAAGGCAATGAACTAAAAGCGATGTCTGCGGTAGCTCAAGTTCGACGATTTACAGAAATAGCGGATAAAGTTATGGATGAAGATGTTGATTTTTTGTTAATGCACGAAACAGCCTTACCTCAAACAGAATCCAATCTTACCTTACCTTATTCAGCAAGTGTAGGTGTGCTTAAAAGATGGCGTGCAAGTAAATACCCAAATCTTTCAATTTTAACAGGGTTGGCATACAGAGAATTTAAGGAAGGAGAAATTGGTGAAGATGTTCCGGCAACCTATAAAAGGAGCTATGATGGTCGTTATTACGAGTATTTTAACTCCTCCATTTTAATTAATGGTGAGAATGATACTTTGCCACAATACCATAAATCAATGTTAGTAATCGGAGTTGAGCGAATCCCAGATTACTTTGTTTATTTTCAAAAATATTTAACCGATTTTGACAGTGATGCTGACGCTAATATTTATAACCCAAACAACGGGAAACAAGCAGAGCGAGAGGTTTTTTATGGTAAAGGAGATTCCGCTATTGTTGCGCCGGTAATTTGTTATGAAAGTTTATTTGGAGATTATATTACAGAGTACGTGCGGAAAGGCGCGAACTTTTTAGGCGTAATAACAAATGATGCTTGGTGGGGAAATACCGCAGGTTATCAGCAGCATTGGGGGTTTTCGAGAATGAGAGCAATCGAAACAAGAAGATCAGTAGCAAGAAGTGCAAATACAGGTTGGAGTGGGTTTATTAATCAACGTGGAGATGAATTACAAAAGTCTACCTATTTAACCCAAGATGTATTGCGTCAAAAAATTCAATTAAACAGTGAAATGAGCTTTTACGCTCAATATGGAGATATCATCGGAAAGCTAGGCGTTTGGTTTAGTATTATGGCATTACTTAACCTTTTGGTTAAAAAAGTAACAGCCAAAGGTGTTTAGTTGAAAAGTCTTACCATTAATCAGTAAAATTTAGTCTGTTAACTCATTCGAAGTTTGTAAATTTGCACCACCATAAAAGCATCAATAATATGTCGGAATTAAATAAACACAGTAAAACAGTTACTCAGGATCCAACTCAACCAGCTTCACAAGCTATGTTGTATGGAGTAGGATTAACGGATGATGATATGAATAAAGCGCAAGTTGGTATTGCTTCTACAGGTTGGGAAGGAAATACGTGTAACATGCACTTAAACGGTTTTGCAACAGAGATTAAAGCAAGTGTAAATGCTTCTGATTTAGTTGGATTAATATTTCATACAATTGGTGTTTCTGATGGGATTTCAAACGGAACAACAGGTATGAAATTCTCATTAGTATCTAGAGATATTATTGCAGATTCAATCGAAACTGTAATGAGTGCTCAGTTTTATGATGCATTAGTTCCTGTTGTAGGTTGTGATAAAAACATGCCTGGAGCAATGATGGCGATCGGAAGATTAAATCGTCCGTCTATCCTTGTTTATGGAGGTACTATTAGTGCTGGTAATTACTGTGGTAAAAAATTAAACATCGTATCTGCCTTTGAGGCTTTGGGTCAAAAAGCACAAGGAGAGATTACTGATGAAGAATATAAAGGAATAATCAAAAACTCTTGTCCAGGAGCAGGAGCTTGTGGAGGTATGTACACAGCAAATACAATGTCTTCAGCAATTGAAGCATTAGGAATGTCAATGCCTTTCTCTTCATCTAACCCTGCTAATTCTTCTGAAAAAGAGCAAGAATTAACAGAAGTTGGTCCTGCGATTAGAAACTTAATGGAGAAGAATATTCTTCCAAGAGACATTATGACTCGTAAAGCATTTGATAACGCATTAAGAGTTATTATCGCTTTAGGAGGATCTACAAATGCAACAATGCACTTAATCGCAATGGCTGATGCTGTTGATGTTGAGTTAACATTGGATGATATTCAAGCAATGAGTGACATCACTCCATTTTTAGCCGATTTAAAGCCTTCAGGAAAATACTTAATGGAAGATCTTCATGCAATTGGTGGTGTACCAGCAGTAATGAAATACTTGTTAGAAAAAGGATTGCTACACGGAGATTGTATGACTGTAACAGGTGAGACGATCGCTGAAAATTTAGCTAAGGTTCCAAGCTTAAAAGAAGGACAAGATTTATTACGTGAGATTGAAAATCCAATAAAGCCAGAAGGGCACTTACAAATTCTTTATGGAAATATTGCAACTGAAGGGTCTGTAGCTAAGATTACAGGTAAAGAAGGAACTAAGTTTGTTGGCCCAGCAGTTGTATTTAACGACGAGTTTGCTGCAATTGATGGAATACTTGACGGAACAGTTAAAAAAGGGAATGTAATCGTTATTCGTTTTGAAGGACCAAAAGGTGGACCAGGAATGCCGGAAATGTTAAAGCCAACTTCTGCAGTAATGGGAGCTGGATTAGGTAAAGATGTTGCCTTAATTACAGATGGTAGATTCTCTGGAGGATCACACGGTTTTGTTGTAGGTCACGTTTCTCCTGAAGCTCAACTAGGAGGTGTTATCGGATTAATTAATAACGGTGATATCATCACTGTTGATGCTGACGAAAATGTACTTAATGTTGATCTTACTGAAGAAGAATTAGACGAGAGAAGAAAATTATGGAAACCGAAAGAAATTCCACAGAGAGGAATTTTAGGGAAATATGCTCGACAAGTTGGGAGTGCATCTCAAGGATGTTTAACAGATAGATAAGGTTTAACGGAGTATCTTTTTTTGATTTAAACTACTGATTTATAGTTTTTTAGGTGCTTGTTTTGAGGTTTGAACCTTGGAGGGTGTTTTAAAAAATTTAAAATCGGAATTTAGATTCATTTAAAACATCAATATCTTTATAAGAGACTTTATAAATATGAGACATTTAAAGGTAACATCAGTCGAGTTTGTATTAAGAACACAAGTTCGTTTTTAAGACTGAGATTTGCTTTGAAATAAATAAAATTAAAAGCCTTTCTCACATAGTAAGAAAGGCTTTTTTTTAACCAGATTAAAATGGAAAAAACAATTAAGAAAGTTACAGGTGCAGAAGCCGTAGTTTTAAGTTTGTTAGAAGAAGGAGTTGAGAAAGTTTTTGGTTATCCAGGTGGTGCAATTATGCCTGTATACGATGAGTTTTATAAATACCGCGATCAAATTAAGCACATCCTAGTTCGTCATGAACAAGGAGCTACACACGCGGCTCAAGGCGAAGCAAGAGTTAAAAACAGAACAGGTGTTGCAATAGCAACTTCAGGTCCTGGTGCAACGAACTTAATTACAGGTATTGCCGATGCACAAATCGACAGTACGCCAATGGTGTGTATTACAGGTCAGGTTCCGTCTCACCTTTTAGGTACGGATGCTTTCCAGGAAACTGATATTATTGGTATTTCCTCACCGGTTGTTAAATGGAGTTTTCAAGTAACTAAGGCAGAGGAAATTCCTTGGGCGATAGCGAAAGCATTTTACATCGCAAACTCAGGAAGACCTGGTCCCGTTTTAATTGATATTACAAAAGATGCTCAGTTTTCAGAGTTTGACTTTGAGTACAAAAAGTGTGAGTTCGTACGATCCTATAACCCAATTGTTGAGGTAAGTTTAGATCAAGTTAAGGATGCAGCACAAGCTATTAACAGCGCTAAAAAACCAATGATGATTGTTGGTCATGGTGTGTTATTAGGTGATGCTCAAAAAGAAGTTTTAAAAATAGCTGAAAAGGCGAAAATCCCTGTAGCCAATACCTGGTTAGGAGCTTCGGCTTTTCCTGCACAACATGAATTGTTTAAAGGTATGGTTGGTATGCATGGTTCATATGCACCTAATCTTTTAACAAACGAATGTGATGTTTTAATTGCAGTAGGTATGCGTTTTGATGACCGTGTTACTGGTGATTTAAGCAGATATGCTTCGCAAGCAAAAGTTGTTCATTTTGAACTTGACTTTTCTGAGATAGATAAGAATGTAAAAGCTGATTATCCTGTTTTAGGAAACTGTAAAGAATCTTTAACGGCTCTTGATCCAATGATCATCGAGTCGGATGGAAGAGACGAATGGTTTGCTAGATGGAATGAGTTAGAAAAGCAAGAAGACGAAATAGTTGTTCAGCCTGATGTAAATCCAACTGAAGGACCTATTAGAATGGCTGAGGTTGTTCGGCGTTTGAGTGAAATAACAGAAGGGCAAGCTATTATTGTTACTGATGTGGGTCAGCACCAAATGATTACTGCGCGTTATTACCAGTTTATGGATACGAACACCAACGTAACTTCTGGAGGATTAGGAACAATGGGGTTTGGTTTGCCAGCGGCAATAGGTGCTAAAGTTGCTCGTCCAGAAAAAGAGGTTGTTGCTATTATTGGGGATGGTGGTTTTCAAATGACGCTACAAGAATTGGGGGTTATTATGCAGGAGAAAATTCCGGTAAAAATCTTAATTCTTAACAATGAATTTTTAGGAATGG
Source organism: uncultured Flavobacteriales bacterium (assembly GCA_905182585.1). Classification (GTDB taxonomy): domain Bacteria; phylum Bacteroidota; class Bacteroidia; order Flavobacteriales_C. The sequence goes on along the minus strand of CAJJCC010000017.1, from coordinate 6,695 downwards.
TGCGTCAGTGGCAACAGTTGTTTTTCGATAAGAGATACGCTGAAACTGTTATTGAAAGTCCAAGTTTTGTAAAGCTAGCAGATGCATACGGAATAAAAGGAAAATCAATTTCTGAAAGAGGAGACTTAATGGGTGCTTTAACAGAAATGATAGATTCGAAAGAATCGTTCTTACTGGAGGTGATGGTTGAAAAGGAAGGGAATGTATTCCCAATGGTTCCATCTGGAGCTAGTGTTGCTGAATGTAGATTAAAATAATAAAGATTAAAGTTCAAAAAGATGAGCGCAGATAATATTGAAAGATTTACGATTTCTGTTTATGCTGAAAACCACATTGGTTTAGCAGGGAGATTAATGCAGATCTTCACAAGAAGAAAGATAAATATCGATAGTTTAACAACTTCGGAAAGTGAAATTGAAGGTATTTACCGTTTTACAATTGTAATTCACGTGACGAAAGATCAGGTGGTTAAAGTTGTTAATCAAATAAAGAAAATTGTGGATGTAATGACTGCGTTTTTCTTTAGTGAGGACGAAATCGTATATCAAGAAATCGCGTTATATAAAATTAAATCTTCAACACTTTTAGGAAGTAATGTTGAAATGGTGGTTCGTAAAAATGCTGCACGTATTCTTTATGTTGATCAGGAATTTACAGTAATTGAAAAAACAGGTCATAAGGAAGAAACACAAGAGCTTTTTGATAAGTTAAAACCTTTCGGGATTTTAGAGTTTGTTCGTTCGGGTAGAGTCGCAATTGCTCGTCCAATGCCAAACCTTCACTCTTGGTTAGAAGAAGTTGGTTTAACGGATAAGTTTTTGGTGAACCCTAAAAAGTAAATTTATTAAAGTATTGAGTGAAAGGGTCGGATTTATTCGTCCCTTTTTTTGTGACCTACTTTTTGCTTCTTTAAAGAAGCGCTTTTATATCAAACGATAAGTAAACTGAAAATCTAAACTTAGCATGCTACAGTCTGTATGGGATTGAAATGAATTTCGTTTTTGAAGTTTAATATTAGAGTTAATCCACTATCGTTTCGTTTTCTGAAACTGAATTGTTCCTCCATACTTTATTTGCATTTCATCAAAGCCAAATTTAGAAGTCTCACCTTTGCTTCCAGTAGGTTCTAAATTCCCATAGTAATGTCTTATCCACCCTCCAGTCCAAGTATTAGTTATAAGGGATGCTTAAGTTTTTAAATAGGGCGAGAAGCTAAACTATTTCCCCGAAAATTGAAGGGCTATCTATTCTGAAAACTTTATTACTGAATTATAAATTCTAGACTCGTATTCATTAAATAAAGAAAATTGATGATAGTTTTGAGGCGTGAATTATTGAGAGCCTAATTGCTTAATAGTTTTGGTTATTCCTAAAGTATCTAAAACTTGTCCGGTGTGATCAACTTCAATAATACTATCGGTTATTTGATTAATTAAATCGTCTTTTAAATCGTTGTTTCGAATTGCAAAAAACCTTCTGTTTTAAGCGTCTTATTATGTTTAGTCCCCCCCCCAAAAAAATAATGCAGTATTAATGCCTTCTTGAACTTTTCTTAATTGATTGTTAATTTCGATTTTATGGTTGATTATCGGCTCAGTAATTGACGTAGTGTCCACTAGGTGTAAAATATTAAAAAAAACTCCCTTTTGCAACCGTTTTTTGGTTGTGGTCATTAAATGAAAACGCCCAATTTTCATTCGCTCTATAGTTAATTTGGGTATTCGCGTCAGATTGACGTCCAGTAATACTACGGATGTAAATTCCATTTGATTTAAATTGAAAAGCAGTTTGAAATTTGGTTAATGCTCAACACATAACCAAATTCATCAAAAGGTTCCGCCAAATAAAAATCATCAACTCACTTTATACAAGGGTTGAAATTGAATTGTAAGATCTTTTTCCGCTTTAGTTTATTGGAATCGTAATACGATTTTGATGTTTATTCACAGTGTAAATCGGTTAATTGAAAATACCAATTCCGAATTACAATTTCTCGATTAATATGAGAACTAATTTTTTAAGCATTCAAAAAGCAGATGAGGTTTTCCAAAGGAAGTTGTTATTAAGAATGAAAAAATACTGATAAACCTCCTAAAGCTTTAACTATTTTAACAGCATGGCTCTGAATTATGTGTTTATCGGTTTTTTTGGGATAGCGTTCGTTATGGCGTTGTATCAATATTTTGCAAACGGGGTAGATATATTTTCAGCTTTAGTTCAAAGAACGTTTCATGATGCTGAGTTAGGCGCTGAAATTTGTATTGGATTCATCGGTGTATTTACACTGTGGATGGGGATTATGAAAATTGGTGAACACGGTGGCGCTATTCGAATTTTATCACGACTAGTTGCTCCTTTTTTCAATAGAATATTTCCTGAGTTACCGAAGAATCATCCTGTATTTGGGAGTATGATTATGAACTTTAGTGCCAATATGTTAGGGTTAGATAATGCAGCAACTCCAATGGGTTTAAAAGCCATTAAGGAATTGCAGGAATTGAATCCCGATAAGGAAACGGCGAGTAATGCTCAAATCATGTTTTTGGTTTTGAATACTTCTGGATTGACGCTGATACCTATTTCTATTTTAGCTTTGCGTTTTAAAAAGCTGTCGGCGAATGCAAGTTTACCTGAATTTGCAGGGATGGAGTTAGCAAGTCAAAGCACTGATGTTTTTGTTCCGATATTAATCACTACTTTTTTCTCTACATTGGTTGGGATAATAACTGTTTCGATTTTTCAAAAAATCAATTTATTAAAACCTGTTGTTATCGCTTATTTAGGAACATTGTCTTTAATTGTATCTGGAATAATTTGGCACTTTAGTGCTTTACCTCAAGAGGACGTTCAAAGCCAGTCTACGCTTATTGCTGGAGTTGTCTTGATGTCCTTTATAATTGGATTTATTGGTTTAGGTATTAAAAATAAGATAAATGTTTACGATTCATTTTTAGACGGGGCAAAAGAAGGTTTTTCATCAGCAATTAAGATCATTCCTTATTTGGTTGGAATTTTGGTAGCTATTGGGTTGTTTAGAGAGTGCGGGGCTTTAGACTTGTTTTTAGATGGGATTCGTTGGGTGATTGGTTTATTTACCAATTCAACAGAATTTGTAGATGCTCTACCTACCGCAATTATGAAGCCGCTAAGCGGAGGTGGTGCAAGAGCAGCAATGCTAGAATCAATGGACGCTTTTCCATTAAAAGAATCGGGAGGCGTTTTAGTGGAATCCTTTCCGTCTTTTTTAAGTGGAGTATTTCAAGGTTCAACCGAAACTACCTTTTATGTACTCGCTGTGTATTTTGGATCTGTAGGGATTAAGAATACACGTTATGCTTTGGTTGCTGGATTGTTGGCTGATTTCGCGGGGATAATTGCGGCGATTATTATTAGTTATCTTTTTTACGCTTATTAAGGGACACACCCCAAACCACTTTGGAGAGTGTACAACGTAATTACTTAGCAAAGTTAGATGGTTTGTTCGGTGTTATTCAGGTAAATTTGATTGCTGGAGATCCCGTATCAAGTACGGAAGGACAGGACGACTAAAGGCGGACTAACAAATCAATCAATCGAAGTGTTTATTTAAGTAAGTGTTTTGTCACTCTGAGCGTAGTCGAAGAGATCGTCTAACTTTTTTCAATGAATCAATTAAAATAGTCAAACCAAGTTCACCATTTCTGCGTCGCAGAAACCTAAGTCATAAGCTAGTTCCCTCTCCAAAGGGGTTCGGGGTGTTTCCCGCTAAACAAGCTAGATAATCAGCAGATAAAACAAATAATCAATCTTTCAATTTCCCCGGATTATTCTTTAAAAAAGAATCCCATCCAGAATACTTTTTTCCACCAGTAGGAGAGTTTGATTGATAATAATGACAAACAGCTGTTGCTAGTGCATCAGTTGCATCTAAGGGCTCGGGAAGTTTCTTAACCTTAAGAATATGAACAAGCATACCGGCCACTTGTTCCTTACTCGAAGTTCCTTTTCCAGTGATGCTCATTTTGATTTTTTTAGGCGCGTATTCTTCAAAAGGAATACCTCGAGAAAGCGCGGCGGCGATAGCTACACCTTGTGCTTTTCCCAATTTTAACATCGATTGAACATTTTCTCCGAAAAACTGAGCTTCAATAGCTAGCTCATCCGGAAGGAATTGATCAATCAATTTAATCATGTGATCAAAAATCATTTTAAGTCGAACGCCAAGATCTTTTTCTTTTTTCATGGATAAAACGCCAGCATCTAAAAGCTCTATCTTAGAGCCAGTTACCTTAATAATTCCATATCCCATCACGATTGTTCCGGGGTCAACTCCTAAAATGATTTTTTCCTTCACCAAAATCTTACTTTCTTTACGTCCTACTAGAAGAGTTTGAGCAAAAATAAGCAAATAAAGACGATCATTAATGTGGTTTTAAAAATCACCATATCCGGAGGGTCTTTAACTTATCTTGTTTACCTACTTGGTTTCGAAAAAGTGGAGTTGTTCGGTCAGGTTAAAAGCTTCTTTTTTAGTCATCCCATTTCAATTCCAAAAGTAGTTTTATTAATTGTGTTGATGTTTGTAAATTGGGGCGCAGAAGTTTATAAATGGAAGCTATTGTTACAGGATATGTTTCCTGTAACCAATCGATTAGCCATAAAAAGTACACTAGCGGGTGTTGCAACAGCGGTTTTTACACCTTACAGGATTGGAGGCTATTTTGGGAAAGTTGCACTTTTAAGCTTTCGTTACCGTGCAAAAGGCATTGTATATCAAGTTTACAATGCGATGGCTTTATTTCTAGTGAATTTCTTTTTTGGTTTATTGTTTCTTGGTTTATTGGGGTTAGAAGCAAAGCAAGAAATTATAGGATTAGCACCTGATGTTTTTGGAATGCTCGCGTTTATTGGAAGTATATTCATAATTGTAATTGCTGTTTTGTATGTAAATGTAAATTCGGTAACTGTTCTTTTTGGAAAAATGCCTTTTACAAATAAATGGATGAAAGCTTGGAAGGTATTAGAAGGAGAGTCTTATAAAAAAACAGCTTTAACTGTTTTATCTGTTAGTGTTATTAGGTACCTTGTAATAACCTATCAATACCTTTTAGCATTTGACATTTTTGGAATAAACGCTGATCCTTTAACTATTTATTTTGCTTCGGGAGCCTTGTTTTTTCTATTTCAGTTTGTCCCTGTTTTTAACGCCGTTGAATTAGGATTAACACGAACAGCCATGTTTACAGTAATACTTACCACATTTGGAATCGTAAACGAAATAACTCCAGCTTTAACATTAGCTATAACCACAGCATCTTTTTTAATATGGTTGGTTAATTTAGCAATACCTTCTATCGTTGGAAGTTTGTTTTTGAGTCAAGTTAAAGTGCTAAAAGAAAAATGATTATATCACTACCTATAGTATTGCTTTATGGAATATTCGCAGTTAGCGGATTGTTCTTTATTTGGGGTAAACGAAAAGAGCCTATAAGTGTTAAACTACCTGATGGCGTATCGGTTATAGTGGCGGTGAAAAATGAATCGGAGAATTTGGATAGGTTAATCGACTCAATTCTAAAAAATAAAATTACAATTCCTTCTGAAGTAATTATTGTGGATGATTCGAGTAGCGATGATTCATGGGCGTTGCTGGAAGGGTGGAGATTAAAATCGAGTAAAATTCAAATTTATAAAAACGAAGGAGCTGGTAAGAAGGCAGCTGTAAAAAAGGCTATTGAGCATTCGAAATATGAAACCATTGTTCAAACTGATGGAGATTGCGAAGTTGGTCCGTTTTGGTTGCTTAGTAATGTAACGAAGTTGATTGATTCTAAAACGAAATTAGTTATTGGTCCAGTTTATCCATTTACTTCTAAAGGGGCGTTAAATGGTTTTATTCGATTGGAATGGTTGGCGTTACAGTTTTTAACAGCTTATACTTCTCGCTTAAACAAGCCTTCGATGGTAAACGGTGCAAACATGACTTTTTATAAAACAGATTATTTAGCATTCGTTAAATCTGGATTGGGAAGTAAATACGCATCGGGAGATGATGCATTTTTCTTAAAGTATTTAGCGAAATACAAAGAAGGTTCAGTTTTTAATCTCGATCAAAACAGTGTCGTAAAAACAGTAATGCCCCTAACTTTTTCGGGATTGTTAAAACAACGAATTCGTTGGGCAACGAAAGCTGGGAAGACAACTAATTTTATCGGATCTGTATTTTCGTTAATTGTTGTCTTGGCAAATTTTTCTTGGATTGGAGCTATTTATGGTACACTTGATGACATCCATTTATTACCTGTTTTAATTATATCTGTAGGTTGGAAGTTAACAACCGACTTTATAATTTGCTGGAATATGAGTATGTTTTTTAAAGATGGAAAAGTATTACGCTATGTACCTGTAATGTTTTTTATATATCCTGTTTATTTATTGTTTGGATTGGTTTTGTCGTTTAAGAAAACCTATTCTTGGAAAGGAGTTAAGATGAAGTGATTTTTGATCGTCGGAATTGTTAAACACGCCTCAAACCCCTCTGAAGAGTGTACTACGTAATTACTTAGCAAAGTTAGATGGTTTGTTCGGTGTTATTCAGGTAAAAGTGATTGCTGGGGATCCCGGATCAAGTCCGGGAGGACAGGACGACTAAAGGCGGACTAACAAATCAATCAATCAATCAATCAATCAATCAATCAATCAATCAATCAAAATAA
>CAJJCC010000016.1 GCA_905182585.1 uncultured Flavobacteriales bacterium | reverse complement strand
ATTCCTGCTGTTTCCGACTCTAAATCAAAATCAATTCCACCACCAATATCGATTGTATCAATCTTGTTTTCGAAACCTTTCTCTGTTCTAACAGCATTTACTTCCGAAGCTAAATCGGTAATAACTTGAAAAGCTTTTAAGTTAGGCGCGAAGTCTGATATCCCAGATCCAATGTGAAAGTGAATAGCTGTGAATCGATCTGATTCGGTTAACACTTTAAATATTTGAGCCTTTTGGGTAATTGGAATTCCAAACTTAGAATTAAGCTTAGAAACGTTTAAATTCTTATCGGTATCAACGTTAATTAACGGATTAATGCGTAATCCTAGTTTTCCTGTAAAGTCGGCTGGATAGCGTTCAATTTCCTCAAAACAGTTTACATTAATTAATGCCCCTTGAACAAATTCATGACAGTATTTAATTTCTTCTCTCGTTTTAACAGGGGAGTCAAACACTATTTTATCATTTGGAACTCCAGCAATTTGCGCCAGTTTAACTTCTTCGATAGAGGCAGCCTCTAATCCAAAGCCTTTCGAGGCAATGCGCTTTAATACTTCCGGTTCACTGCACGTTTTAACAGCAATGGCATGCAATGTGTTTTTAGGGAAATGATCTTGCAGCAGCGATAAACGGTAATCTAGAGCTTTTTTGGAATAAACGAAATCAGCTTTTGTACTGGTTAATCCGTTTGCTTTTGCTGCAGCGTATAATTTTTCAGCGGTTGATTTACTGATTGATTTCAAATTCGATTAGTTTTTCTTTAACAATAGCAATAATTCGCTTGTCTATTTCGAATTCGGCAGCACCTCTTTCGTTCATTTCAACAATGTTGTTTGCTCCAATTGCTAGTCTTAAAAACGACTTATCACCGTAAGCAACAGGTTGACCAATGAAGATTCTTTCCTTTGGTAGTCCTGTATGGTTTTTTTCAACTATTGAAAAGAACAACTTCCTCATTTCCTGATGGTTAAGAAGTCCGGTCTTGCTCTTTACTTGAAATGAAATAATGGTAGGATTTGTCATTTTTTGATCCGGCATAAGTACGAATTCATCATACTTTCCGAGTTCAATATTAATAACTTTATTCCAATGTTGTATAATACTTTCAATTTGAGGTTTACCAATAGCTCTCAACTTGTTAATTGAGTTCAAAGTTGCTAACCATCTTACTACGCCACCTTTGTTAATTTTTGATGGGAGGTTGGTTTTACTTCTTAAAATTTCAGGAAGATCGAATTTAGAGAAAACTTGATCGAAAAGATCAAAGTGTTTTAATTTATTTACGTGCTCAATTCTTTTCATCCATCTTTCAGGAATCAATATTGCTCCGCAAAACGGAGGCGCTTGATAAAATTTAGAACCGGTAATCATAACCGAAACGCCCTTTGTAGTTAGCTTTTCGATTAATTCTGGACTATGTCTGAATTGGCACATATCAACATTCCAAAGAACATTGTCGGCATTCAGCTCATCAATCCATGATAAATTATCTTCAATTCCAGATTTTGAACCAACAACCAAACTAACTATTATGTTAAGGTCGGGGTTAGAAACAATTAGGTCTTTTAGATTTTCTTTTGGGTTTTCAATTGTTCCTTTGGCACAACGGGCACTTAAATATTCAGTGTCGATGTACTGTTGGTCAATTATAGCTTCACCTTTTGGGATTTTTTTTCCAAATTGGCTCGTTCCCGCGAAGTATTTTCCTTGACCAGCAAACAATGTACCTGATCCTAATTCTTCGATACATGTAACGATGTTTAGGATTTTTTTATCGGGAAAACGTTCTCTAGAAAACAATATAGGAAAGTAAACAACATCAGTACCGGAAGGTCCAAAAAACACTTCGTAGTTGGTGTCTGTAGTTCCTGAAATCTCCATTTTAATACCATCCTGCACCTCGTTCACAAGAGAAGCCCAGTCTGCATCCGTTTCGTTTCCAGAAATTTTGTTTCGTAAAAATTCTATATGATTCTCGGTGATAAGGTTACAAGTGCATGATCCTCTGTTGATTAAGTTGTCATCATCAAATGCGATACCGTAATTAGAAAGTCCATTATCGTTGGATATCGTTCTTTCGTCCGTTCCACTAAGTAAAAGTTGAGTAATTTTTTGCTTTGTCACAGCCATTCAATTCCTTTTCTAAGAGCATATCAAATATAACATAAGAATTCAACATATCTTTGAAATATGGCTAAGAATCCCGTAAATGATTTCACATATCTTATAGAGTTGCTCAATTTAGAGAAAAAAGAAGATTTGGCTCAGTATCAAAAAAAAATGCAAGGTACTTCGTTTAAGCAACGCAAAGCCAATGGTGTATTGTGGCATTCCTGCAGTTTAATGGAACATAAGTACGATGCTGGTGAACGTTTATTAATAAAAGTAGAACGACCACGGGAGCATAATGATAATCATAGTTTTTCCAGTGGAAAGTTGGTTGATGTGTTTGCAACTGGTGACGAATCGATGTGTGTGAAGGGAGTTGTGAATAAAGTGAAACATAATGAAATGTTTATCACCATTAACGCTGATGAATTTCCCAATTGGATAACGCATAGTAAATTAGCTGTTCAGCTACTGTTTGACGACCGTAGCTACAAAGAAATGAATTGGGCTTTAAATGAGCTTATTAAAACCGAATCGGTACGATTAATCGAATTGCAAAAGAAGATTTTGGGTTATGAGGCGCCTTATTTTAAGGATGTAAAAATATCCACGATAAGTCATTTGAATTCAAGTCAACAAAAGGCCGTAAGAAAAGTAGTTGGAGCAGAAGATTTCGCGATTATTCACGGTCCTCCAGGAACAGGGAAAACAACTACTTTGGTAGAAGCAATAAAAGAAACTTTAAAATCAGAATCACAAGTATTGGTTTGTGCTCCAAGTAATGCTGCTGTTGATTTATTAACGGAAAAATTATCTCAGCAAGGAATTAGTATTGTTCGAATTGGACATCCTGCAAGGGTTACAGAAGAGATATTGGGGTTAACATTAGAATCCAAAATAGCCAATCATCAAGATTATAAATTATTAAAAGATTTAAGAAAACGGTCTGAAGAGTGTTTTAAGTTAGGCGGGAAGTGGAAGCGCAGTTTTGGCACCGATGAACGGGAACAGCGTAAGCTGATCCGATTAGAAGCAAGGTCTTTAAAAAAGGATGCGGAACGCGCTTATCAAGATATTGTGGATGATATTTTATTCTCTACAAGAGTTGTTGCAAGTACGTTAGTAGGTGCTAATCACCCTAAACTACGTCATTCCAAATTCACTACTGTTTTTATTGATGAAGCAGGACAGGCACTGGAGCCAGCAACTTGGATTCCGATTATCAAATCGAACAAAGTAGTTTTTGCAGGTGATCATTTACAGCTACCGCCAACGGTTAAATGTTATGAGGCAGGACAGAAGGGTTTAAAGGAGACCCTTTTTGAAAAAGCAATAAAAGGAAATCAGGCTGAAGTGTTGTTGAACGAGCAATACCGAATGAACCAATTGATCATGAAGTTTTCAAGTAATTACTTTTATAAAGGCATTTTAAAAGCAAATTCAAGTAATGTAAACGCTAAGGTTTACTCTGAAGATCAGGTGGTTGAGTTTATTGATACAGCTGGTACAGGTTACTTTGAAAGTCAACATCCAGATACGCGAAGTTCCTACAATAAAGAGGAAGCATATTTACTTCTTAAACATTTCACGAATTACATCGAATCGATTAACAACTCGGGCTATGAATTACCTGATAATTACGGATTTATATCTCCATATAAAGCACAAGTTGAGTGTATTAGAACTTTGTTAGAGGAGTCTGATATTGATCCAGGAATAAAGTCTAAAATCGTTGTAAATACAATTGATGGCTTTCAGGGGCAGGAACGTGATGTGATTTATATTTCGTTAGTTAGGAGTAATGAACAAGGTGAAATCGGATTTTTATCCGATGAACGCAGAATGAACGTCGCTTTAACTCGAGCAAAACGTAAGCTGGTAGTGATTGGTGATAGTGCCACTATTGGCGTAAAAAGTAAACTGTATAATGAGTTTTTAGATTACATTAATGCTATTGATTCTTACAGAAGTGCATTCGAATTGATATATTAATTACTTAGCACCAAGTATAATAAAAAACCTATTTAGATTTTTTATTATACTTGGTGTTTTCTCAAGTTTTAATCAGTGATTATGCTTTTGAGAACAATTGTTTCGAATTTAGAAACAATAATTTCATGAATGATTATGCTGAAAGTATGTACTATGTGTGCACCAATCCAAAAGAAAATCATGGTGATTTTGTAAGCTGTGGAGAAAGCACTTATGGAAGTAGAAATGAGTATTCAACTACAAACATAAAAACCAGTGATTTGTCTTAATAACTTTTTATGATCGCATGTTACAAAAGGAAGTCTAACATTATCGTTTGAAAATTATTTCAACTTTTAAGGAATCAAGTTATTCTGATGTTGGGCCTATGTATTTTATTCTGGCATTGTTGAAGATTAACTTCCCCCAATTTACAATTAACTATATATTACAATGAATGAAGAGCTTTTTGATTTATCTGTAATTGATCAAATAGGAAAGACGGTTTACTTTCAAAAAAAGCCAAACTGGAATAAAAAAATGCCTTGTTTAACTTAAAATTTAAGGCTTCAAATGGTGAGGTATTTAAAAGGGTATTACTTAAAAAGTAAGAAGAGTTAATCAAGGGGAATCAAGCTATCCATACTTTTCATATTTTAGCAATATGAAGTTTTGGGTAGCTTTTTTATTTGTGCTTATTCAGTTGAATAATTTTGCTCAGGATTTTGAGTTGAAATCTTATTCAATTGCCGATGGCTTACCGCAATCTCAAGTTTACGATATCACCGAAGATCACAATGGAAAGCTATGGATAGCTACTCGTGGAGGTGGGTTAGCTAGTTTTGATGGAGCTAATTTTGATGTTTTCACAACGCAGGAAGGCTTGGTGAATAATTTCGTTTCTACCGTTTTTCATGATTCAAAAGATAACTTGTGGGTAGGAACTTCAAATGGTTTGTCGCTGTATAACGGAATTCGGTTTCGGAACTTCAAATTAGAAGGAGAGTCGTTTAAAGTGTCCATTTCTTCAATTGCCGAATCTAAAAATCAAGAACTATATTTTGGAACTTCTAATGGGATTTACAAAAGGGAAAATAAGAAAAACGTAAATATCTCTAAAGACATTGGTTTACCAGGTAATTCAATTACAGATCTTTATTTTGATAATTTTCAAAATTTATGGGTTGCTCACAACAAAGGTTTAACACGGTTTAAAAACGGTACATCTAAGCATTACACTAGTCATGAAGTTGGGAATTCATTTCCACAATGTTTTGCAGAAGGTAAGTTTAACGAAATATGGGTTGGTACTTACGGTAAGGGTGTGTTTAAAGTTAAGGGTGATAAATTAACTTTTATTCCTGAAACGAATGGACTGATTGTATTGGATATTTATTTTAATGAAGAAGAAATGTGGTTGTCCACGTTTAAAAATGGGGTTTTAATTTATGACTTAAAAACACAAACGATTCGCCCAATTGATGATTCGCAACATTTACCAACCAAAAACTGCCGCACTGTTTTTAAAGATAGTTGGGGCGGAATATGGATTGGAACATCGGGTGGCGGGTTATTAAAATATGGACGATCATCCATTAAGAGTTATAACGGAAACAAGGGCTTAGAAGGGAAATACATTTACACAGTTGCAGCTTCTCAAGATTCGGGCGTTTGGGTAAGTACAAATGCAAGGAAGCTATACAAACTTAACAAGAATGAGTTTGTTGAATATGGTGTGAATCAAAACATTTATCCTCAAAAGATAAAAGCAATTCTGGATGATTCCAAGGGGCGATTGTGGATTGGAACGGAGGGAAGCGGTTTAACGGTTTGGAAAGAAGGGAAGTCCAAAACGTACAAGTCTAGAAAACATTTGGAATCAAAATTTATAAAGGATATTGTTGAAGATAAAGAAGGGAATATATGGGTAGCAACTTCTAGTGGGGTTTCTAAATTTTCACCTGATCTATCAAATGTGCAATTTTTTAATGTAAACAATCAAAACTTACATTACAATCGAGTTACGGCTTTAATGTGCGATCGTTCTAATCGTATTTGGTATGCAACAAGGGGTAGAGGAATTGGTTGTATTTCGGATACTGGATTGATTAAAATGACAACTAAAGAAGGGTTATCTGATAATACGATTCGGGATATAGTAGAGGATGATTTGGGGAATATGTATTTAGCAACCGCTAATGGTGGCGTTGATGTCTTAAATATTTACGCTGAAACAATTGTAGTTCGGAATTTAAACACCTCAAATGGATTGAATTTTGAAAACGTTTACAGCGTCGCTTGTGATGCTAAAAATCAATTGTGGGTTGGTGGCGCGAAAGGAGTAGATCGAATCTCTAATCCGTTTAAAAAAGATATGGAAGTAAAGTCCTTTGGTTTATCCGAAGGGTTTATTGGTTTAGAAACTACTCAAGGAGCTGTTACTGTTGATAAGCAAAAAAATCTTTGGTGGGGAACGATAAACGGCTTAATGAAAAAGCCTGTTGGTGCTATTTTAAATTCGACTAAAGCGCCTAAAATTTCACTTGCTTCGGTTAATTTGTTTTACGAGAATATTCAAGGAACGCAGTACGAACCTAATATCTTTAATTGGTATACTGCGGGAGATTTAAATTTAGAGTTTAAGGATAATCATGTTGGTTTTGTTTTAGATGGGAATGATTTATCTCGACCAAATGGATTAAAATACAAATGGAGACTAGATGGAGGTGATGGACGATGGTCGCCAGTAATTGCTCAAAACGAAATATTCTTTAGTAATCTTTCCCCTGGAAAGTATATTTTCCAAGCTATTGCAATTAATAAGGATGGTATTGAGAGTGAACAGCTTGATTTTTACTTTACGATTTCAGCACCTTTCTTCTATAAGCTGTGGTTTTGGATATTAGTAATAGTTGTTTTGATTGCTATTGCTGTGTTGATTATTAAAAAGCGAATTAACGGAATTAAGCTTAGAGCAAATGAAGAAGCAGAAAAGCTAAGGCTAGAAAAGGAAGTGTTAGAAATGGAGCAGAAGGCATTGCGACTTCAAATGAACCCACACTTTATATTTAATGCTTTAAATGCAATTCAAGATCAAATTAGAGAAGAGGACAACAAAGGGGCGCGACATAGTTTGAGTAAGTTTTCAAAGTTAATGCGCCAGATTTTGGAGAGTTCGATGGATAACTACATTTCTTTAGATCAGGAAATAGGGATGCTGGAAAATTACTTGAGTATTGAGAAATTGACGCGAAATAATACGTTTAAATATAGTGTTGTAATTAGTCCGGATATTGATTCTGAAGAAGAGGGGATTCCTCCGATGTTAATTCAGCCTTTTTTAGAGAATGCGATTATACACGGAATAGCAAGCTTGGAATTAGTGGGGGAGATTAACTTATCTTTTGATTTGGAAGGTGAATTT
>CAJJCC010000015.1 GCA_905182585.1 uncultured Flavobacteriales bacterium | reverse complement strand
TTTTTCTTTACTAAATCTGTGTAAATTGGAGATGCGATACAGATTGAAGAATACGTACCAACGATAACTCCGATTAACAATGCGAATGCAAACCCTTGTAATGAACCTGTTCCGAAAATAAGGATGGCTAACAGAACAACTATAATTGTCATCGACGTGTTAAACGTTCTAGACAATGTGCTATTTAATGCTTTATTAACAACTAAGCTAATACCTTCTGATTTACCACCACCATTAACTCTTTCTCTTACTCTATCAAATACAACAACCGTATCGTTAATGGAGTAACCTACTACCGTAAGCACTGCAGCAACGAATGACGTGTTAATTTCTAATGAGAATGGTAATAATCCTTGTAATAAAGAGAATAAACCGATTACGATTAATACATCATGGAAGATTGCAATTAAGGCTCCTAATCCAAATTGCCATTGACGGAATCTAAACACTACATAAGCGAAGATTGCAATTAAGGCAAATGCTACAGAAGAGTAAGAAGCTTCAATAATATCATCAGCAATTGTACTTTGAACATGTGCACTTTCTAAAACTCCGAAAGCTTTATCATCATATTGATCGGTGAATTTAAACACATCCATATCAGCAGGCAACATACCTTTGATTCCAGCATACAAAGCAGTTTCAACTCGGTTAGAAGCTTCTCTTCCTTCATTATCGGCAAGGTATTTAGTTGTAACGATAACTTTTCCTGTTCCTGCAGATTTAACTTCTGGAACTAAAGATTTACCATCCTGAACAAATGCATCTTTTAATACATCTTTAACAGCACTTACTTCAACACCCTTATCCAAGGCAATAGTATACGTTCGACCTCCAGAGAAATCAGTTCCTAAATCAAATCCTTTTGTTGCAATAGAAACTAGACCTACAATGATTAACAATGAAGACGCTACGTAAAATTTCTTTCTAGAAGAGATGATGTTATAAGTTGTATTCGCAAACCAGTTTTTAGTTCTTTCAGTGGCAAACTTGATTTCTTTTTCTTTCTTCAAAAACCAATCGAAAATTAAACGGGTAATGAAAATTGCAGAGAATAAAGAAGTGAAAATACCAACTACTAAAGTTTGAGCGAAACTTTCGATAACTGAAGTACCGAAGTACCATAAAATAATACCCGTTATTAATGTTGTAATATTCGCATCTAAAATAGCGGTGTAAGCATGTTTGTAACCGTCAGCAATTGCTAACTTAACTCCTTTGCCTGACCTTAATTCTTCTCGTATCCTTTCATATATAAGTACATTGGCATCAACCGACATACCTACTGTTAATACAATACCTGCAATACCAGGTAGTGTTAAAGATATCGTTGGTGCAGCAGCTAAAACTCCAATTACCATTAAGATATTGGCAACCAATGCAATGTTAGCAACCCATCCTGCAGTGTTGTAATAAAACACCATGTACATCAATACTAAAACAAGCGCTAAACCAAACGACCAAGCCGCAGATTCAATAGACTCAGCTCCTAATGTTGGACCTACAAATGTTTCTTGAACAATTTTAGCAGGCGCTGGGAACTTACCAGCATTTAATACATTTGATAAATCGTTTGCCCAAGCAATTACGTTATCCATTTTACCAGGCGTAATAATTGTACCGCCTCCAGATATAGCACTGCTAGCACCCGGTGCAGAATATACTAAATCATCTAATACGATTGCAATTGGCTTACCACCATTTTCAGCAGACTTACGCGTAATGTTTTCCCACTTGAAAGAAGCTTTTGTTTTAAAGTCTAAAGAAACAACATCTCTGTTATCTTGGCTTGTTCTTGCAGCACGAGTAATAAACTCACCACTCATGTAAGGTTTACCATTTGTTTCCTTACGTAAAGCATACAAACTTAACAACCCTGATCTTTCACCTAAATCTGTTTCAGAAGACCATGTTAATTTTAGTTGCTTTGGAAAAAGTTTTTTAGATTGACCTATTTTAATGTATTCGTTAACTTTCGCCGTGTCTAATGTTTTAAACGCTCCAATTGTTGCTCTACTTCCTGCCCCAGCCATTAAAGCATATAAAGGATTGTTTCTTTGTCCGATTAGTTTTAAGCTGTCTTCTGATGATAATCCAACAAAAGCAATACTATCTAAAGGATTGTTTAAATCTTCATAAATTTTCGCTTTTTCATTTAATGATTGGAAAACATCACCTAAATCGTTTACATCATAAGTGTCCCAAATTTCTAAGTTTGCAGATCCCTGTAAAAGCTTTCTAACTCTCTTGATATCTTTTACACCGGGTAAATCAACAATGATTCTTCCAGTATTTGCTACCAACTTAATGTCCGGTTGTGCTACTCCAAATTGAGCAACTCTAGTTCGAATAACTTCCTTTGCTTGGCCAACTGCACCTTCTGCTGAAGCTATTAACATGTCTTCAACTTCTTCATTTGTTGAATTAACGTTAATTTCTTCTACACTTGCGAACCATTTCGCTAGTGGTTGCCCATTCATCTTTTCGTTATAAGCTTGTATAAATAAGCTAACATAACCTCCAGCTACTTCTTTTTTAAGCTCGTTTGCTCGTTTAGTAACTTCTTTGAATTTTGGCGAATTCTTAATGTTTGAGGAAACAATAGATTCAATTAACTTGTCAATTTCGATTTCCAAAGTGACAGAAACACCACCTCTTAAATCTAATCCTAAATTAATTTCTCTTTGTTTACACTCAATATAAGTATAACCCATCCAAATTTCTTCGTCTGAATTTTCCTTTAACCATTCTCTTGCTTCTTCATCAGTTTCAGTAGACTCTACAGCCTCTTTTTCAAACTGACCAGCGAAGTGAGTGAATGAAAATTCAAATAAACATACGAACCCGATTACGGCCAATAAAACTTTGATTGCTTTGCTATTTTGCATTTTGTGCGGTTTAATTCTTTCTTTTAAAGACCGACAAATATAGAGCATCATCTCCGATTGACAAAAGCTCTAGTCTTTAATATTCATAAATATTTAGTAGTTTTATAAACATGCATCGCATAACCTTGATTATCATGTTATTGTACATGCTTACACCCCCCATTCTTGGACAGTATAGTTTCGAAAGAATTTACACTATTCCCGTTATAAAAAACAACGCATTACTAACAAGAGCTTGGGAAGGTGGATTAAATCACCCTATTTGCAGTAATGTAGATTTTAATAATAACGGAGTTAAGGATTTGGCTGTTTTTGATAAAACAGGAAATCGATTAGTTGTATTTAAAGATGAGTCGTTAATTTTTGAACCAATTCAATTAAATATCGATTTAGAAAGATGGGTTTTATTCAGGGATTATAATTGCGATGGATTAATGGATGTTTTCACGGGGACAACCAGTGGTATAAAAGTTTATGAAAACGCGGGGTTATTTGAATTCGTTTTAGCTTCAACTCTTTTACAGTCTGATTTTGGAACCTTCACCTCCAACCTTAATGTTTTAAATCAAGACATTCCTGGAATTATTGATATTGATAGAGACGGGGATTTAGATATTATCACATTTAACATTAATGGGGTAACGATTTAATTTCATGAAAACGTATCTAATAACAATACCGGTAAGTGCGGTTTAGATTTTAAATTAAGTAATCGTTGTTGGGGTAGATTTGAAGAAGATCCATCTACCAACTCAATTTTATTAAACCAACCGTGTAGCGTACCGTATCAGCCAATGAATAGGAGTAATGGATTACATGTAGGATCTATAATTACAACTTTAGATCAAGATGAAAACGGGGTTATTGATTTATTACTAGGTGATGTTTCCTTTAATAACTTAACTTTTTTACAAAACGAAGGGTCTAACCTTTTTAGTAATATTGGTACAAAAGACTAAGCTTTCCCTAATTACAACACTCCGGTAAATATTAATTTATTCCCCTATACTTCTTATGTAGATGTGAATCATGACGATAAAAACGACTTAGTTATCTGCAGTAACAATGATGGTGTTGAAGAAAATACTTCTATACATTTATATCAAAAAACAGGAGTAGTAAAGGGTACCTTCACCTACAATACTTCTTCATTTCTAGTTAATCAAATGCTTGATTTTGGAAGAAATGCTTATCCAATTTTTATGGATGAGAATCAAGACGGATTGACTGATTTATTAATCGGCAATAATGGATTAAACCTCAATGGTGAAAAGCTTGGAAGGCTCACATTATTAAGAAATACGGGAAGTACTTCAAGACCAGCGTTTGAAGTAATTGATGAAAATTATTTAAATTTTGAATCGTCGGAAGAATCCTATCTCTTCCCTACTATTGGAGATATAGATAAAGACGGTGATGATGATTTATTATTAGGTTTAAAAAATGGCGAAATACTATATTATAACAATACAGCAGGAGCTGGTAATCCTTATAATTTTGTTCTAGCTGATGGGGAGTTTAAATTCATTGATGTTGGAAATTATGCCGCTCCTCAAGTATTCGACCTCAATAAGGATGGTGACCTTGATTTAATCATTGGGGAACAAAATGGATCGTTGTTCTATTATGAGAATCAAAGCTCAACATCTGCCTATGATTTTAGTGTTGAAATTAAAACCTTGGAAACATTACAACTCAAGATTTCGATAAGGGGATATTCTTCGGGTACTCTACTCCTTTCTTTTTTACACAAAATGATGAAACAAACTTAATATTAGGTGGAGAATCGGAAAGATCCAATACTATGAAAATATTGAAAACGAATTGGAAAGTAATATTATCCTTGATGATTCAGATTTTCATAATTTAAAGGACGGCTCTTATTCCAAAGGAATAATTCAAGATTTAAATCAAGATTTTCTTCCTGAAATTATTATTGGAAATGCTTCTGGCGGTTTAGCTTATCATAAGGGGGTGATTCCCGAATCAGTATTTAAACCAATTGTGCAACAAAATATTAATTATTCAATTTCAAACAATGAACTCGTTATTAATGAGTCTGAAGTAGTTTCCATAAAACTATACGACTTAACAGGTAAGTTGTTTAAACAATCAAGGAGCGCGAAAATTGAACTCCCAAAACAAGCCGGTATATACTTTAGCTTAATAGAATTAAACGATATAATAGGTTCAATAAAAGTAGTCGTACAATAAAAAATCACTCCAACGTATAATAAAAGGTTAAATAACCACCAAAAGTTCCAGTAGGCATTGCAGGATTCCAAATCTCAGGATCATGCACTGTGTTATCAACCCAAGGCTGAATCCATTTAATTTCAGTATTTAGTTTCCATTGACTGGCGCCAAAGCTAAATCCAAAATGAGGGGAGAATAATAAATCGTCCTTAAAAGGAGCTATATAATCATAATTTGAAACCACTTTATAATGAGACTGAAACCCGAAATAGGTAAACATTCCATACTTAGGATCACCAGGACAATCACAATGGTAATGAGGGTCTCCTTTAAAATGCCAATATAAATTGGCATCAAACTGCGGAATAAAGTCAAGCTTTCCTTCCCATTTATCGGCCATCAAATTCACTACAAAATTAGTTGTAAAACCGAGTTTAGTATCACCGTTGTAATACCACTCTTTCAATGCTCCAACCTCGCCTGCAAAATAGCCCTCAACTGCAGGCGTTAAATGAAGTCCTCCAAAATAAGTTAATCGATCTGACTTTCCTTTAGCATAAGTCACGTTTACCAATGGAACGGGCATTACTGCATTAGCATCTTTCATTACTGGACCTCCATAGGAAATGCTAAATGCTTTTTCTCTTTTTAACAATGGGACAACATAACGAGTTGGTGTACAAGATGATAACACAATTACAGATAATATAAAAGCACTTCTTATCATTTTTTCAATTTATCTACAACAACCTGATCTATGGGAAAAGTAAAACCGTCGGATTTTAATTCCTTTAAGTCCAGCCACCTAAAACATTGTGGTTCCTCTGTTTTAAAATCAAAAGGAATTTCAGAAACCTCGAAAGACTCGCTTTGTAATGTTACAAAATAATATACACTCAGCATTTGGTCCCGTTGATCAAACGACGAGACTTGAAGGAAATCGTTAATGTAAAAAAAATCATTCACCTCTATATCTACCCCAAGTTCTTCCTGAAACTCTCTTTTCAGCGCATCAGTTAATCCTTCTCCATATTCCAGTCCACCACCTGGAAACTTGGTCATTTTAGTTCCTCCTCTAATTTCATCGGTAATTAAAATCTTGCCTTGTTTTAGGCACAAACCGTACACACGAACATTAAATCGCTCTAAATCTAACATTTAACTGCCCTTAACATTTCTCTTTTCCCAGGAGGTCCGGGAACTTTTTCGACTTTAAAACCAGCCTTTAGCATCGTTCTTTTAGCTTCACCTTGACAGCAATAAGTAACCAAAACGCCACCTTCATTCAAAATAGCGTACATTTTTTCAAAAACTTCAATCGTCCAAAGCTTTGGCTGTTTGTTTGGCGCAAATGCATCGAAGAAAATAACATCGAAACCTCTGGGTAATTCGTCCTTTGTTAAATCCAGCTTTAACTTTGATAAGGAAAAGTCTTTCGTTACATCAACCTTCTGTTCCCAATCACATGTATGCAATTGATTGAATAATTCGGGTTGCTCAACGAGCTCACCATAATTAAGTTGATTGGCTTCTTTGGCAGACACTGGATATTTTTCTACAGAAGTGTAATCAAGCGACACATTATTTCTTCGTCCCCAAAGGCAAGACAATAAAGTATTTAACCCAGTTCCGAAGCCTACTTCAAATACGGCTAAATGATCTTTTTCAAAATAATCTAATCCCATTTTCAAAAAAACATGTTCTGCTTCTTGTTGTGCTCCGTGAATTGAATGATATTGTTCATTTAATTCAGGTACCATTAAAGAATGAGAACCGTCTTTTGTGGTAATTATATGTCGTTTATTGGATATATCCACTTGATATCAATCTTGATTTGAAAAAAATTAATAGCAACTAAAATAAATTAGCGTGCCATGAGTCTTTAGCTTCTACTTCCCATTTGGAAATAAACTCAGCTTTACTAATAACCAAATTATTAAAAACCGTTACAGTATTTTGAATTTGTCCTTTTTGAGCTAATTTTTGAAAATCGGCCATTCGTATATTTTCAACAGCATCATCCGTTTTGTAAGTTAAGTTCATTCTATCTAACAAGGAAATTCCATATTTAGACTCAATCATTTTAACTAAAACAACAGATTTGTCGATAGAACAACCTGTAGCTTCTTGCCCAGACTCGTCTACAAAAATCACGATGAATTGATTGTAATATATTTCGATGGCGCTATTTAGCTTTGTCCCATGTGCTTCCCAAGATGCTCCAAACTGATCGAGCTCGTTTTTTAGCTCTACTAATTCTTCTTGTGTAAAAGCTCTATTTGATTGATATACCCAAACTCTAGATGAATCTGGTAAATTGTTTTCTGTTTGAACCATATTACAAATTTACAGATCTGCAGCTTGTGCCACAAGCTCTGCGAGATCTAAAACTTTCACCTCACGGTTACGGTTCTTTAATTTCACTCCATCTGTAAGCATTGTATTACAGAAAGGACACCCAGTAGCAATGATGCTAGGGTTTAATTCTAACGCTTCTTCTGTGCGTTCGATGTTAATATCTTTATCTCCTTTTTCGGCCTCTTTAAACATTTGAGCGCCACCAGCACCACAACATAATCCTTTAGCACGACTACGTTTCATTTCGGCCAACTCTGTATCTAATTTTTCAATTAAACTACGCGGAGCGTCATAAATATCATTTGCACGCCCTAAATAACAAGGATCGTGATAAGTAATTCGTTTTCCTTTAAAATCTCCACCTTCAACCTTTAACTTTCCTGAATCTAACAATTCTTGAATGAATTGAGTATGGTGAATCACTTCGTATTTACCCCCTAATTCAGGGTATTCGTTTTTCAATGTATTAAAGCAATGCGGACAAGTCGTTACAATTTTTTGAATTCCATATCCGTTTAAAACTTGGATATTCATCATCGCCTGCATTTGGAATAAAAATTCATTCCCAGCCCTTTTTGCAGGATCTCCAGTACAAGACTCCTCTTTTCCTAAAACCGCATACTTTGTTCCTACTTTATTTAAAATTTTGGCAAAAGCACGGGTGATTTTCTTTGCTCGATCATCAAAACTTCCTGCACAACCAACCCAAAATAAAACATCTGGTTTTTCACCTTTAGCCAAAAAATCGGCCATTGTGGATACTTGTAAATCTGCCATATTAATTAAATTCTAAAGTATTAATCCTCTTCGCTAGCCCAGTTAAATCGATCAGCTGCAGGAAAAGCCCAAGGCGCTCCGTTATTCTCAACATTACCAAACATGATGTTTAACTCGTTTGGTGCTTGTGATTGCTCCATCACTAAATATCGTCTTAAATCAACAATTACCGCTAATGGGTCATTGTTTACTGGACAAGAATCAACACAAGCATTACAAGAAGTACACGCCCAAAGTTCTTCGGGAGTGATGTAATCGTTTAATAACGATTTATTATCAGTAGCTTCTTTTCCTGACTTGTCAATCAACCTTCCTAATTCCTCAGCTCTATCCCGAACATCCATCATGATTTTACGTGGGGAAAGTAATTTACCTGTTTGGTTTGCTGGACAATCTTCTGTGCATCTACCACATTCGGTACATGTATAACTATCCATTATACTCTTCCAAGAAAGGTCCTGAATATCTTTCGCTCCAAATGGCGCAGGCAAAGCTGCGTTTGGATCAGCCTCTGGTGGAGTAGCATATGGATCAACATTCGGATCCATCATTAACTCCACTTCCTTTCTAACACTTTCCAAGTTGTTGAACTGACCTTTAGGCGTAAGCTTTGCGTAAAATACATTTGGAAAAGCTAATAAAATATGAAAGTGTTTTGAAAAAGGCAGATAATTTAAAAAACCTAAAATACCTATTATATGAAACCACCAGCAAGATCGTTCGATGACGATTAAAGTTGATGCTTCAAACATCCCCATTAATGAACTTAGCCAACCACTTATAGGATAAAATCCCGCGGTAATGTATCCTTCGGCATGAATAGATTGTAATTGTTCGTCGGCAGCATTCATTACCAAAAAAGCCGTCATTAAGGCAATTTCAACAATTAAGATAATGTTCGCATCACTCTTGGGCCAAGCAGTCATTTCAATCCCATCAAACCTCTTAATTCTTTTCGAAAGTCTTCTCGCTAAAAACACAACACACGCAAGCAATACTCCTAGTGCTAAAATTTCAAAAGACCCAATTAACAAATCGTAGATGGAACCTAAAAAGTCAGCAAATATTCGATGTGTTCCTAAAACACCATCAATCACTATTTCTAAAACTTCAATATTAATGATTACAAACCCAACATATACGATTACATGTAAAGCTCCAGAAAGCGGTTTTCTAGTCATTTTACTTTGACCAATTGCAACTTTAAACATTTGCTCAAAGCGCTCTCCCTTTCGGTCTGATCGATTTTCATCTCGACCCAATAAAATATTTCTTCGGATTTTTTTAACTCGTATCCCAAATACTACTGACGTCGTAACCAATAAGACAATGAAAATAATGTTCGGAAGAAAGTTCATTCAGTTAAATTAATTTATTCAACCTCCTTTACTGTATTTTTTTAAAATTTGTTGCATTTTAATCGAATCACAAGGATATCCGCAAGAATCTGAAATTTCTTTCGACATTTTTTCAGCAAGCTCATTGTTGTATTTCTCTAAGAGTTCAGCATTTTGTTTTAAAACATTGTAATGAGAGCTGTCTAAAGCAGTTGGCTCTTTTTGACGCTTACTTCCAAAATTAAGTAACGATATGTTTAAATATCTTCCTGGATTTTGTTTAAGATCTAATAATAAAAAATCTAAATCAGCAGATGCTAAAACTAAATGTTCGTAAAGTTTCTTGTCGTTTAGCAACATTCCCACTGTACCTTCTCCGTTATTAATCTTAGTAACAATTGTTTCTGTTTCAGTCAAAACTTGGTTAACCCTTCCGATTGTTTGTTTAATGTTAGACTTTGCTAAACTATCCGTTAAATTATCTAAGTTTTCAATAATACTGGTAATCTTATCACTATTATTATTCAAAGTTTTCGTTAGTGACTCAATGTGATCAACAATCCGTTGAACCTTAGCATTCTTCAAATCAGTTGTTATAGAATCTAATGACCTTGTTGTGTTTAAGATATTTTTCATTGCTGCAGGGATTTGCTCAAACGAACGCTTTAAGTTGTTTTGAGTTCTGTCATCCATTACTGTCACAAACGTATTGATCAAAACATCAGCTGAAGAAACTAGCTGATCAATTTTTTTCTGAAGAGGCCTTAATCGTTCATCAACTTTATCTTGTAACGATTTTGACAAAACTCCTTTTAAGGTATCGCCAACCTTAACGTATGCAAAACCACTGTCAATTTCAGATAAAGAAAGAACCATTGTCCCTAGTAAATCCGAACTAGCAATCTCCGCAATACAACTATCTTTTAATCGAATTCCCTCTGTAGTAACATCAAATTTAACCACCCAACAATAACCATCTGTAGCTGTTGAATCAAATTCGATTCCTTTTACAGAACCAACTTGAGACCCCTGATAATTAACACCACTTGAAGATGCTAAACCATCCAAGTTTTGGTACTTAGCAAAAATAGCTTCCTCTTCTTGAAAAATATTATCTCCTGTTAGGTAATTAGCTCCCCAATACAACATGAAGATTGCTGTTGTAACTACTAATCCTATTTTAAATTCTTTATTCATTCAATATTTTATTATTGTTGTCCTGAAGCTATTAATTCTTTTGCTTTTTTAACAGAAACTCTATCTTTTTTATAAAATGCAATTACAAAAGCATCAGAAAAAACAGTTTTCTTAACTTGTCTTTGTAAATCGATCACCTCTTCTTGTGTAACGCAATTTCCAACAGCATACTTAAATATCCCGTTAGACTTGTACTCAAAAACGTCCTTTACATCTTTAAACTTGCGTGAATTTAAGGGAATTTTCTTACTTGATGAAGTTATTTGGACTCTAAAAAGCACATCACAACTTTTTGGATCTTTCTTTTCAGCCTTTGATTTTTCCTCAACCGCTTGTTGTTTGGCCACTACTTTTTGCACAGAATCAATACTATTCACTATTCTTTCATCAATTTCTTTAACTTGATCTGTCCCTAATTTTATTTTTAAAACATCCAACAACATCTTTTCCCAATCAGCAAATGCCTTAGCCTCCTTCAATGCAACTTCCGAAGAAGACATCCCTTCCATTTCACTTTTATACTCAACAAACGCTCTGAAAATTGCTCCAGCAGTTTCAGCTTGTCCGTAACTTTCTTTTAAAAGTTTTTGATTTTCGCTATTCGTTAAAAACCCAACTTCAATTAACACACTAGGCATCGTTGTTTTGTACATAACCAATAAAACACGTTGCCGAACACCTCTACTTCGTCGCTCGTTTCTTATTTTAAACTGGTGCTCAACTTTTGAGGCAAAATTAATACTCGCCTCCAGGTATTCTTGTTGATACAAACTCATTAAAATATTACTCATGGGGCTTGTTGGATCATAACCGTCATAATTTTCCTCATGATCTTTTTCCAATAAAATAACGGAGTTTTCTCTTTTTGACAATTCTAAGTTACGATCCGTGTATTTCGTACCCATCACATAAGTTTCTGTTCCATAAGCACTCTTATTTTGGGCTGAATTTGCATGGATACTAATAAAAAGGTTTGCTTTATTTCTGTTGGCGATGTTCGCTCTCTCGTGCAATTTCACAAATACATCCTTATCTCTAGTGTAAATAACTTTTACATCAGGATAATACGCGTTAATCAACTTTCCTAACTTTAACGCTACACCTAAACAAACATGCTTTTCTTGAGATGACGAACCTAAACACCCAGGATCATGACCTCCATGACCTGCATCAATAACGATTGTTTGAACATTAAAACTTTTTGATTTGGTACGCTCCGATTGAGCTTCAACTGTGAAAAAAGTTAAAAAGCTCATTAAAAACACAAGATAAACTGGAAGTAAACGTTTTAAATCTAAGGCATAATTTTTGTTATATCCCTCTAAATTTTGCGTAATTTTGGACTTCACTTTCATATTGTTAAAACATTTTCCGTTTAGGAATATTATTGGTTTGTTAACTAAATTAAACATAAGATCAAGGGTATTAGTCGTTCTACTGGGATTATTAATTAACAATGGGTTTGCTAAAACTAGCCCTAAACCTTCGTTTTCTTTATTCCCAAACGACTCTTTAGAGCTATTAATTGTAGATACAACTTCAACCGATTCGCTTAAATTTAATGATATTTCTAAAAATGCCCCTGAATTCAAAGTTAAATACACAGCTAAAGATTCTATTGATTTCGATAACACGAACCAAATAGTATACCTTTTTGGTGAAGCTAAAGTTGAGTACGGTGAAATATCGCTTTCTGCTCACCTGATTAAGGTTTACATTTCCAAAAATGAAGTACATGCTTTTGGTGAAAGAGATGCAAATGGGAAACTAATCAATAAAGTTGTTTTTAACGATAAGGGTGAAGAATTCCAGTCTCCTGAGATGAAATACAATTTCACCTCTAAAAAAGGAACAATCATTCAAGCAACCACGCAAGAAGGAGAAATGTATTTACTTTCCGACCGTGGTAAAAAGATGCCAAATAACGAGATATTTTTAAAAACGGGTAAAATAACAACCTGTGATGCCGAACATCCTCACTTCTATTTTGAAGCTACTAAATTGAAAATCGTCCCTGGTAAAAAAATAATTGTTGGTCCTACAAATCTTGTCATTAGAGAATTAAGAACTCCAATCTGGGTTCCCTTTGGAATGTTCCCAAACAACACCAAAAGAAAATCAGGTATATTAATTCCTGGTTACGGTCAAAGAGACGGATCATTTGGATTAGATCAGCTTGGTTTTCATTGGGCTATTAATGATTATGTTCACGCTGATTTCTTATCAAACATCTACTTTTCGGGTACAACACTGTTGAGTGCTGACTTTAAATACAAGAAGAGATACAAGTACCGTGGTAATTTAAAAATCGACTATAACTCTATTGTAAAAGGTATAAAAGGAATCCAAAACACCACAAATCTTAAACATAGTATCACGAGAGATTATGAAGTTAAATGGAGCTTTACGCAAGATTCGAAAGCACACCCTAAAAGTTCTATTAGAATTAATATTGATGCTAAATCGCCTACTTTTAATCAAACTCAATATTTAAACATGCAAAGCTCTGTATCATCTGTGCAAGGGCATAACACCTCTCAAGTTAGTTGGGGATGGAATGAAAAAAAATGGAGTATAACAACTACATCTAGGTTAGATCAAAATTTTTCACAAAATAGGGTTTCAATGATTTTACCTAAAGTAAATTTAAGTATTCGACCAATAAAAAAAGGAATTTTCACATTTGGAGGTAGCGCAGAAGGTAAAAGCACGGTAACTTCTCCGGACTCAACTTTTTTCAAAAAAACAACTTTAAATAACTTACGAAACGGCGCCAA